>JANPKR010000101.1:0-2278 GCA_031426175.1 Hydrogenophaga sp.
CTTGATGCGGTCGCGCAGGTTCACGCCCACCAGCGTGTTGTGCACCAGGCGCAGGCCTTCCTGCAGCGGCGCGCCCACGTGGTCGGTGAATTCGAGCGGTGCCGCACCGGTCCCGCCCTCGGCGCCGTCGACCACGATGAAATCCGGCGTGATGCCGGTTTCCAGCATGGCTTTGGCCATGGCGAACCATTCCCACGGGTGACCGATGCACAGCTTGAAGCCCACCGGTTTGCCGCCGGAGAGTTCACGCAGGCGCACGATGAAGTGCATGAGTTCGATGGGTGTGGAGAACGCGCTGTGCGCCGCGGGTGACACGCAGTCCTGGCCCGAGATCACGCCGCGCGCAGCCGCGATCTCGGGCGTGACCTTGGGGCCGGGTAGCACACCGCCGTGACCCGGCTTTGCGCCCTGGCTGAGCTTGATCTCGACCATCTTCACCTGCGGGTCCATCGCGTTGGCCTGAAAGCGCTCGGGGCTGAAGTGGCCGTGCTCGTCGCGACAGCCGAAGTAGCCCGAGCCGATCTCCCAGATCAGGTCGCCGCCGTGCAGCCGGTGGTAGGCCGAGATCGAACCTTCGCCGGTGTCGTGCGCGAAGCCGCCGCGTTTGGCGCCGGCGTTGAGCGCCTGGATCGCATTGGCGGAGAGCGCGCCGAAGCTCATGGCCGAGATGTTGAACACGCTGGCCTCATAGGGCTGCGTGCATTGCGGCCCGCCGATGGTGAGGCGGAAATCGTGCGAGGCGATCTGGCTGGGTGCCATCGAGTGGTTGAGCCACTCGTGGCCAGTGGCGTTCTGGTCCACCTGCGTGCCGAAGGGGCGCTTGTCGGTTTCGCCCTTGGCCCGGGCATAGGCCAGGCTGCGCTGGCTGCGCGAGAACGGCGTGGCCTCGGTGTCGCTTTCCAGAAAGTACTGCCTGATCTCGGGGCGGATCTTCTCCAGCATGAAACGCAGGTGGCCGATGACGGGGTAGTTGCGCAGCACCGAGCTTTTGGTCTGCCGCAGGTCGAACACACCGAGCAGCGACAGACCGGTGAACACGAGGAACCAGAAGCCGCCGATACCGAATGCGATCAGCGTGAACAGGCTCAGCAAAGCCAGCACGACACACAGACCAAGCGCGGTGTAGCGCACGGGGTAGAGGGCATTGAGGCGGTCGAGCATGCGGGCTTTCGGCAGAGGGTGCGGAATACACTTCAGCCCATCATAAAACCCGGGCCTCTGCAAGCTTGACCATTCACATGAACACCCCCCTGGACCCGGCCATCGCGCTGGACAACGACGATTACGACGCGCTCGACGCCATCCTGGACGACCTGCGCACGCGCGGCGAAGACGTGCCGCAGTGGGAGTTCTGCGAAGGTGCCATGGCCGCCCTGTTGTGCACGCGCCGCCCGGTGGAGCCGGCCGAATGGCTGCCCATGCTGCTGGGCACCGGCCCCCTGCCCACCGCACCTCAGGAGGACGGCACACACTTCGCCAACACCGCGCAGTACGAACAATTCATGGCGCTGTGGGCGCGCCGCAGCGCCGAGGTGGCGGCCTCGCTGGCCGCGTCGGTGGAGACGCTGGAAGACGAGCGCAGTTACCACCCCGAGCTGATGGACGTGCGCGGCGCGGTGGCCGCCCTGCCCGAGGCCGAGCGCGCCGACTTCAAGGACCAGGAGCTGCCCGCCTACGCGCAGGTGTGGGCACTGGGCTTCATGTTCGTGGTGGAAAACTGGCCTGAAGACTGGGAGCCGCCGCGCGACAAGGAGACCGCCGCCTGGATCGACGAAGCGCTGGACCACCTGGTGGCCCTGACCGAAGACGACACCGGCAAGCCCACGGTGAACATGCACGCCGAAGACGGGCCGCCGAGCGTGAGCGACGAACGCCTCAACGCGTTCGGCGCGGCGATCTGGGCCGTGTACGACCTGGCCCAGATCGGCCGCAGCCTGGGCCCGCGCGTGGAGCCGATCCGCAAGGAGGAGACACCAGGGCGCAATGATCCGTGCCCGTGCGGCAGCGGCAAAAAATACAAGAAGTGCCACGGCGCATAGGGCATTCAGACCGCTCCTTCTGAGCCCCTGTCGGTGCGCGCTGAGCCGGCATCCGTTCGGGCTGAGCCTGTCGAAGCCCTCGACCGTTACCCAGACGTCTCACTTCAACTCAAACGGCCCGCCCTGCACCAGCGCACGCTGGTAAGCCGGACGCGCGTGGATGCGGCGCAGCCAGTCCATGAGCTTGGGGCGGCTTTCGTTCAGCCCGGCGCGCGCGGCAGCGGCTTCCACCGGAAAAC
>JANPKR010000102.1:0-2943 GCA_031426175.1 Hydrogenophaga sp.
CGAGCACCACGTAGGCCAGCAGCGCCAGGCCCATCACGGCGAGGAAGATGAGCGGGAGGATTTGTGCCCAGGACATGTTCATGCTCACACCCCTGCCTTGCCCAGCGCCGCGTTGCTGCCAGGCACGGGTGCGTGCTTGAACGGGTTCTCTGCCATGTACTTGAGCACGCCGATGTAGGTGACCAGCAGCAACCCATAAACGATGAGGTAGGCCGTGAGCGTGAGCGCGATCATGGGCGGTGCGATGTCGGTGGCGATCTCGCTGGTGCGCAGCAGGCCGTAGACCATGAAGGGCTGGCGGCCGATCTCCGTGACATACCAGCCCGAAAGCGTGGCCACCCAGCCCGAGAACGTCATGCCCGCAAGCACGTACAGCTGCGGCTTGGGCAGGTGGATCTTGCCGTCGTCCATCTGTTTGCGTTTGCGCCACAACTGCCAGGCAGCGAACCAGGCCACGGCCATCATCAGGGTGCCCGTGCCCACCATGACGCGGAAGGACCAGAACACAGGCGCCACCGGCGGGTGCGCGCCTTTGAAATCGTTGATGCCCTGGATCTCGGCGTCGAGATCGTGCGCCAGGATGAGGCTGGCGAGTTTGGGAATCTTGATCGCGTAGTGGGTCTCGCCGGCCTTCTCGTCCGGAATCCCGAAGAGCGTGAGCGGGGCGCCTTTCTGCGTGTCCCAGATGCCTTCCATGGCGGCCACTTTGGCAGGCTGGTGCTCCAGCGTGTTCAGGCCGTGCAGGTCACCAGCCACGAACTGGACAGGGATCACCAGCGCGGCGGTCACCAGTGCCGTTCGCATCGCCTTGTGCGTGCCCGCAGTGGCGCTGCCTTTGATGAGCTGCCAGGCGCACAGGCCGGCGATCAGGAACGAGGCGGTGAGGGCCGAGGCCAACAGCTTGTGGGCGAAGCGGTAGGGGAAGGAGGGGTTGAACACCACGGCGAACCAGTCGGTGGCGTAGAACTGGCCGTTGACGATCTCGTAGCCGGCGGGTGTCTGCAGCCAGGAGTTCAGGCTCAGGATCCAGAAGGCCGACATGGTGGTGCCGAAAGCCACGAGGAAGGTGGCGGCGAGGTGCACCCGCTCTGAGACACGCCCGCGGCCGAACAGCATGATGCCGAGGAAGCTGGCCTCCAGGAAAAACGCTGTGAGCACCTCATACCCCAGCAGCGGGCCCGAGATGTTGCCGGTCTTCTCCATGAAGCCAGGCCAGTTGGTGCCGAACTGGAAGCTCATGACGATGCCCGACACCACGCCGAGCGCAAAGGTGAGCGCAAAAATCTTGGTCCAGAAGTAGTAGGCCTCTTCCCAGGCTGGGTCGCGCGTCTTGATGAAGCGCAGGCGGAAGAACAGCAGGAACCAGCACATCGCGATGGTGATGGTGGGGAACAGGATGTGAAAACTGATGTTGGCTGCGAACTGCAGGCGCGACAGGATCAGGGCGTCCATGGAAGTCTTTGAGGCGGGTGGGTCGGTGGGTAATCGGGATATCGGCGATCCGTCGGTCGAATCAAGCTGCGCGATCCTGCGGATCTTTGGGTGGCGCCTTGCGGGTGGGCGATTTGCCGGTCAGGCGGTCCTTGAACTCAAGCACCTTGGTCACCGTGGTGCCCATGCCCATGAGCTGCATGGCGGTCTCTGGCGCCAGCTTCTGCACATCGTCGAACCAGGTCATGAGTCGGTCGATCAGGTCGTGCATCTCGCGCATGCGGTTTTGTGCATGGCGTTCGGCGTCTGTGGTGGGTGTATCGAGCAGGGCGGTGCGCAGCATCGAGAGGGTGGGCTCCACCTCGCGGCGTCGGCGCTCTTCGGCCAGCACGCGGAAAATTTCCCACACGTCGGCCGGCGCCTCGAAATACTCGCGCCGGTCGCCCGGCTGGTGGCGCAGGCGCACCAGGCGCCACGCTTGCAATTCCTTCAGGCCCATGCTCACGTTGGATCGTGAGAATTCCAGCGTCTCGGCGATTTCGTCGGCGTTGAGCGCCTGTGGCGAGATGTAGAGCAAGGCGTAAATCTGACCGACGGTGCGGTTGATGCCCCACTTGCTGCCCATTTCCCCGAAGTGGGCAACGAACTCGCGGTTGAGCGGGGGGAGGTGGTCTTGCAATGGCATGGGGAGGACTGTACCGACTTCGGCTTGAGGTTTCAGTAATTACTGAAATTTCGGGAAGTTGCGAGGGGTTATCGCGGCGCTGGTGTTCGAGGGAACCAGCTCCTGACTCCCTACAATCGCGACCCATGAGCATCAAAAGCGACAAATGGATCCGCCGCATGGCCGAAGAACACGGCCTGATTTCACCCTTCGAGCCCGGCCAGGTGAGAGCCGTGGACGGCAAGAAGGTGATCAGTTATGGCACCAGCAGCTACGGCTACGACATCCGCTGCGCACCCGAATTCAAGGTGTTCACCAACATCCACAGCACCGTGGTCGATCCCAAGAATTTCGACGAGAACAGCTTCGTGGACATCAACAAGGATGTCTGCGTGATCCCGCCCAACAGCTTTGCGCTCGCGCGCACCCTGGAATATTTCCGTATTCCGCGCAACGTGCTCACCATCTGCCTCGGCAAGAGCACCTACGCGCGCTGCGGGATCATCGTCAACGTCACGCCCTTCGAGCCCGAGTGGGAAGGTTATGTGACGCTGGAGTTCAGCAACACCACGCCACTGCCAGCCAAGATCTACGCGGGCGAAGGCTGCGCCCAGGTGCTGTTCTTCGAAAGCGACAAGGACGACGTCTGCGAGGTCAGCTACAAGGACCGCGGCGGCAAGTACCAGGGGCAAACTGGCGTGACGCTGCCCAAGGCTTGACCTGCATCAAAGCCGTGTGGGGCATGCGCCGATAGCATCGGCCGCCATGTCCAGCAATCCCGTCTTCCTCGCTTCCCCCCACCCCATCCCCGCCAGTCAGCCCCTGCCGCACCGCAAGGTGATCCGCAG
>JANPKR010000103.1:0-5947 GCA_031426175.1 Hydrogenophaga sp.
GAAGGCCAGGGCGTGCGCCCCGGCACCTACTGCGAGCCGCGCATGACCACCGTGGGCAGCCAGGACACCACCGGCCCCATGACGCGCGACGAGCTGAAAGACCTGGCCTGCCTGGGATTTTCCGCCGACCTGGTGATGCAGAGCTTCTGCCACACCGCGGCCTACCCGAAGCCGGTGGACGTGAAGACACACCGCGAACTGCCGGCCTTCATCAGCAACCGCGGCGGCGTGGCCCTGCGTCCCGGTGACGGCGTGATTCACAGCTGGCTCAACCGCCTGCTGCTGCCCGACACCGTGGGCACCGGCGGCGACTCGCACACCCGTTTCCCAATTGGCATCAGCTTCCCCGCCGGCTCCGGCCTGGTGGCCTTTGGCGCGGCCACCGGCGTGATGCCGTTGGACATGCCTGAATCCGTGCTGGTGCGCTTCAAGGGCCAGATGCAGCCCGGCATCACGCTGCGCGACCTGGTGCACGCCATTCCGCTGTACGCCATCCGCGCCGGTCTGCTGACCGTGGCCAAGGCCGGCAAGAAGAACGTGTTCTCCGGTCGCATCCTTGAAATCGAAGGTCTGCCCGATCTGAAAGTGGAGCAGGCGTTTGAACTCTCCGACGCCTCGGCCGAACGCTCGGCCGCCGGCTGCACCGTCAAGCTCAACCCCGAGCCGATCAAGGAGTACCTCACCAGCAACGTGGTGCTGATGAAGAACATGATCGCCGACGGCTACGCCGACGCCCACACGCTGGCGCGCCGCATCGAAAAGGTCGAAGCCTGGCTGGCCAACCCCAGTTTGCTGGAAGCCGACAAGGACGCCGAGTACGCCGCCGTGATCGAGATCGACCTGGCCGATCTCACCGAGCCCGTGCTGTGCTGCCCCAACGATCCGGACGACGCCAGGCTGCTGAGCGAAGTGGCCGGCGCAAAGATCGACGAGGTGTTCATCGGTTCGTGCATGACCAACATCGGCCACTTCCGTGCGGCTTCCAAGCTGCTCGAAGGCAAGCGCGACATCCCGGTGAAGCTGTGGATCGCACCGCCCACCAAGATGGACGCGGCCGAGCTGACCAAGGAAGGCCATTACGGTGTTTTCGGCACCGCCGGTGCGCGCACCGAGATGCCGGGCTGCTCGCTGTGCATGGGCAACCAGGCGCAGGTGCGCGAAGGCGCCACCGTGGTTTCCACCTCCACGCGCAACTTCCCCAACCGCCTGGGCAAGAACACCAACGTGTACCTGGCCTCGGCCGAGCTGGCCGCCATTGCGTCCAAGCTGGGTCGCATCCCGACCTTGGCCGAGTACCAGGCCGACATGGGCGTGATCAACAAGGACGGTAGCCAGATCTACAAGTACCTGAATTTCGACCAGATTCCGGAGTACACCGAAGCTGCAAAAGCGTTGACGGCCTGACCGCATCGCGCGCTGGATCAAAGCCGCTGCCGTTGCAGCGGCTTTTTCACGTCTGTGCGGCGAGGGTGCGCAACAGCCCGGCGCTGCTGTCGTCTGCCGGAAAGAATGTTTCCAACGCCAGCTCCTGCAGCGTGATGTCCACCGGCGAGCCGAACACGGTGGTGGTGCTCACCAACTGCAGCACGCCGTGCGGCGTGTGGAACTGGAACGGCATCAGCACACCCGGGTGTTCTCCCGGCAAGGCCACCGGTGCAGCACCCGACGACTCCGCATAGCCCGAGAGCTCTTCCAGCAGCGCGACCAGCACGGCGTCGCCGGTGGCCCGGATCTGCTGGCGCAACCGCTCGAACAGGTGCTCGCGCCACTGCCGCAGGTTGGCGATGCGCGGGGCCAGGCCTTGCGGGTGCAGGCTCAGGCGCAACACGTTCACCGGGCCTTGCAGCAGTTCGGGCGCGGCACCATTCATGAGCAGGGGCACCAGGCGGTTGTGCATCACCAGGTTCCAGTGGCGGTCCATGGCCAGCGCGGGCCAGGGCTCGTGGCAGTCCAGGATGCGCTGCACCGCCACGCGCGCCGAGGCCATGCCGGGATCGTCCAGAGGCCGTGCGCGGTACATGGGTGCGAAGCCCGCGGCCACCAGCCAGGCGTTGCGCTCGCGCAGCGGCACATCGAGCCGTTCCACCAGGCGCAGCACCATCTCGCGGCTCGGGCTGGCTCGGCCGGTCTCCACGCAGCTCAGGTGGCGCGTGGAGACTTCGGCCACGTGGGCCAGGTCCATCTGGCTGTAGCGCCGGCGCTGGCGCCAGTGGCGCAGGTGTTCGCCAAACGAGGTGGGTGGGGCGCTGCGATGGGGGAGGGCAGAAGTGTCCATGGAGTGCATGTTAGGACGCGTGGGGCGGGGCTTCCATGACTTGCGAGGTCATCGACCCTCCGCGCGCCGCCACGCAGGATGAAGGCCTCTTCCATCCTTCAAGGAGTGCTTCATGTCCCTCACCGCTCAACTTTCATCTCCCACCACGCTGCGCCGTGTGCTCGCGTTCGACGCCGTGTCGGGTGCCGGCACCGGGGTGCTGCACCTGTGGCTCGCGCCCGTGCTGGCCTCCTGGCTCGGCCTGCCCGAGGCGCTGTTGCAGGCCTCGGGCTTTGCGATCTTCGCGTTCGTGCTGCTGGCCGGCTGGCTGGCGCTGCAAGCCTCACCGCCACGCGGTCCGCTGATGGTGATCGTGCTGCTCAACATGGCTTGGGCGCTGGGCTGCGTGTGGCTGGCGTTCGGAGGTGCAGCCGCTTCCACGCCGCTGGGCATGGCGTACCTCCTGCTGCAGGCGGTCGCGGTCCTCGCGCTGGCCGAGCTGGAATGGATGGGCTTGCGCGGACTGGCCCGAGCGGATCGGCAGCCGCTGACGGCTTGATTGGGCGAGGCCACAAAAAAGGCGGCCCGAAGGCCGCCTTTTTCATGTCCGCAGACAGGGTAGCGATCAGCGCGTGCCGGTCACTTCCACGTCAACGCGGCGATCGGGCTGCAGGCAGGCCACGAGTGCGGCCGTGCGTTTGTTGCCTTTGCAGTCTTGGAGCTTGGTCACAGGCTGGGTTTCACCTTTGCCAACGGCCGAGATCTTCGAGCTGTCCAGGCGACCGTTGGTCACGAGGTAGTTCTTGACGGCCATGGCGCGCTGTTCCGACAGCTTCTGGTTGTAGGCGTCCGAACCGAGGCGGTCGGTGTGGCCTTCAACCACCACAGTCTGGTAGTTGGCGGTCGACAGGTCACGGGCGAACTTGTCGAGTTCGGCGCGGCCTTCCGGCTTCACGGTGGACGCGTCAAAGCCGAACAGCGACTCGGCCGACATGCTCACGCGCTGTGGCATCGGCGCCGGTGCGGGCATCGGTGCAGGTGCGGGGGCCGGTGCCTGCACCATCGGTGCGGGCGCGGGTGCCGGTGCCACGTAAGGCGCAGGCGCTGCTGCCACATAGGTGGGCTGAACCGGTGCGCGGTTGAACGGGAACACCAGGCCGACGGTCACCGCGTCGACGTTGGTGCGGCCCGCGCTGGCGGTCTTGATCCGGTAGCGTTCGATTTCAGCGCGCAGCCACATGGAGCGGCTCAGTTCGTATTGAACGCCCAGACCCACCTTCACGTCGGTCTCGCTGTCTTTGCCGTTGGCCACACCCCCCGCGCCAGCGCCCGAGAAGGTGCTTTGGGTGCGACCGTAAGCCGCACCAACGCGACCCAGCACCGAGAAGCGCTCGGTGATTGGCAGGGTGCCGACCAGGTCAAGGTTCAGGCCATGGCGGCGTGTGCTGTTGTTGAAAGGCAGGCCGCCGGCGGTGTTGGACGAAAAGCTGGACTTGCCCAAGTCGAAATAACCACCTTCCAGCGCGATGTTGCGGTTGAACTGGTAGCCACCGAAGAGTTTGTACGTGGTGTCTTTTTCGTCGCTGCTGAAGCTGTTGGCCGGGCCGGCGGCGCCGAGCAGGCTGTTGGCCAGAGCGGGCTCGTCCACCTTGGCGCGGGCTTCGCCGGCAGAAACACCGCCGTAGAAGAAGCCGGGTTCCTGGTATTGGGCCAAAGCCGAGGTGGCGGCAACGGAGAGGATGGCGATTGTCAGTGCACTGAAGGCGTGACGGGATTTCATGGTGGGCTTTCTGGATGCTTGGAACTTCGCTTGCACGAAGGGATTTCAGCAACGTGAGCACACCGTGAATGGCAGGCGTCTCGTTGTCTGACCCGTTTGTAAATGCGTGTCTTTTCAGGGTCTGTGCGCTTGCAGACACAGCGCGCCGAGGGTTGTTTTGTGGGCACAAACCTGTTGCGTGCATGCACGCAGTGCACATCGGGTGTTGGCTACCGAACAGATGTTTCGCGTGCCGGCGCCTAGTCTCCACTCACGCCGACGAGGTTCATGTATCGAGCATGTGTTTTGTCGGGCGGACCGTGCAACCTGCGCAACCGCTCAAGCCACGGTCACAGACTCCTCAAGGAACACTCCATGAAAAAAGCTCTTCTGCTGATCGCCGTTGCATCCACCTTCGTTCTGGCTGCTTGCGAGCGTGAACCCGTCATCGTCAACGCACCTGCCTCCACCGTGCCTGGCCCCGCAGGTCCTGCAGGCGCAACCGGCAATACCGGTTCCACCGGTTCCACCGGTTCTACCGGTTCCACGGGCTACACCGGCAGCACCGGCGCAACTGGCAGCACCGGCGCAAGCGGCGGTACGGGCGCCACGGGTGACACCGGCGCAACCGGCAACACTGGCGCCACGGGTGACACCGGCAAGACCGGTGGCGGCACTGTGATCGTGGTGCCACCCGCAGAACCTGCGAAGTAATCCACTTCTGTTCAACACAAGGAGAACACCGTGAGCATTGGAACCATTCTGTTGATCGTGCTGGTCTTGATGTTGCTGGGCGTGGTGCCCACCTGGAACCACAGCCGCAGCTGGGGCTACGGCCCGAGCGGTGTGCTCGGGGTCATCTTGATCATCGTGGTGGTGTTGCTGCTGACCGGCAGGCTATGACACCCCGGGTCACTCTCGTTGAGTGACGTGCCCTTTCCAGAAGCCCCCGCAGGTTCGCCCCCGGGGGCTTTTCGCATGTTGGGGCAAATCACTACTGCCAGCGCGGACACCGTGGCCGCTGACAGAATGGCCCTGCTGTTCACCTGCTGTCACTGGAGCCTTCATGTCCGCCACCGCGCGCTTCTCCCACCCTTTTGCCAACACCGTCAAAACATTCAAGACCGCTTCGGGCAAGAGCGGACGGCTGTATTCCCTGCCGGCACTGGCCCGTCAGTTTCCCGAAATCAAGCGGCTGCCGGTGTCGCTGCGCATCGTGCTGGAGAGCGTGCTGCGCCACTGCGACGGTGAACGTGTGATGCCCGAACACGTGGCCCAGCTTGCGCAATGGAAGCCCAACGGGGAACGCACGCAGGAGATCCCGTTCACCGTGGCGCGCGTGGTCTTGCAAGACTTCACCGGTGTGCCGCTGCTGGCCGACCTGGCCGCCATGCGCAGCGTGGCCGAGCGTCTGGGCAAGGACCCGAAGAAGATCGAGCCGCTGGTGCCGGTGGACCTGGTGGTGGACCACTCGGTGATGGTGGACCACTACGGCACCAAGAGCGCGCTCGACCTCAACATGAAGCTGGAGTTCCAGCGCAACAACGAGCGCTACCAGTTCATGAAGTGGGGCATGCAGGCCTTCGACACCTTTGGCGTGGTGCCCCCGGGCTTCGGCATCGTGCATCAGGTGAACCTGGAGTACCTCGCGCGTGGCGTGCACCTGAAGGGCGGCCTCTACTACCCCGACACGCTGGTGGGCACCGACAGCCACACCACCATGATCAACGGCATCGGTGTGGTGGGCTGGGGTGTCGGCGGCATCGAGGCTGAGGCGGCCATGCTGGGCCAGCCGGTGTACTTCCTGATGCCCGACGTGGTGGGCTTCGAGCTCACCGGGCGCCTGCGCGAAGGCGTGACCGCCACCGACCTGGTGCTCACCGTCACCGAGATCCTGCGCCAGCACAAGGTGGTGGGCAAGTTCGTCGAGTTCT
>JANPKR010000104.1:0-10162 GCA_031426175.1 Hydrogenophaga sp.
TGCATCCACGGCTGGCCCCAAGGTGTTGAATCCTGTGACAAAACCCTGCTCCTGGCACCGAAGTGCCCGCAGCAGGGTTTTGAAATGTCGAAACGCATGTGAGATGGGTTCAATTGGGCAGTGCGACCCCGGCCGGTGCCGTCAGTCCCAGGACAGGGCGCCGCCCGTCTGGTACTCGATCACGCGGGTCTCGAAGAAATTGCGTTCCTTCTTGAGGTCGATCATTTCGCTCATCCAGGGGAACGGGTTTTCTTCGTTCGGGAACATGGGCTCCAGACCGATCTGCGTGGCGCGCCGGTTGGCGATGTAGCGCAGGTAGCCTTTGAACATGGAGGCGTTCATGCCGAGCACACCGCGCGGCATGGTGTCCTCAGCGTAGCGGTACTCGAGTTCGACGGCCTTGAGGAACAGCTGTTTGATTTCTTCCTTGAACTCGGCCGTCCACAACATCGGGTTCTCCATCTTGATCGCGTTGATCAGATCGATGCCGAAATTGCAGTGCATGGATTCGTCGCGCAGGATGTACTGGTACTGCTCGGCGGCACCGGTCATCTTGTTCTGACGACCCAGCGCCAGGATCTGCGTGAAACCCACATAGAAGAACAGACCTTCCATAAGGCAGGCAAAAACGATCAGGCTCTTCAAGAGGCGCTGGTCGGTCTCGGGCGTGCCGGTATGGAAATTAGGATCCATGATCGCTTCGATGAAGGGGATCAGGAACTCGTCCTTGTCGCGGATCGACTGCACCTCGTTGTAGGCGTTGAAGATCTCGGACTCGTCCAGGCCCAGCGACTCCACGATGTATTGGTAGGCGTGGGTGTGGATGGCTTCTTCAAAGGCCTGGCGCAGCAGGAACTGGCGGCACTCGGGTGCGGTGATGTGGCGGTAGGTGCCCAGCACGATGTTGTTGGCAGCGAGCGAATCGGCGGTCACAAAGAAGCCGAGGTTGCGCTTGACGATGCGACGCTCGTCGTCGGTCAAACCGTTGGGGTCTTTCCAGAGCGCGATGTCGCGGCTCATGTTCACTTCCTGCGGCATCCAGTGGTTGGCGCAGGTGGCGAGGTATTTTTCCCAAGCCCATTTGTACTTGAACGGCACCAGCTGGTTGACGTCTGTCTGACCGTTGATGATGCGTTTGTCGGCAGCGTTGACGCGGTGGCCTGCGGTGGCTGCGGCGGGCGCCTTGGCAGGCGCTGCGTTCGAAGAGAAAGAGGGCGCGAGAGATGCGGCTGCAGCGGAGGCGGTGCGATCACTCGACAGTGAGGCTTGCAGACCCTGCATGCTGGTGGGCATGGGGTTGTTCGCTGGCTTCGTGGAGGGCGTGGTGTGTTCGTCCCAGGTCAACATAAGTGTTTCCAATTCCTCGGATTATCAAAGTGTCTGCATGAATTGCAAAGTGATCGTGCGTGCTGCGCTGTGTTTGTGTTGCTGTGTCGCATCGATTGAAGTTCGATGTGACTCAGCACACACACCACAGCGCTGTGTCATTCACTGACACGCTTCGCAACCGGGGTCGTCGATCGCACAAAACTTGATGTCGGTGGCCGGCACATCGGAAGTGCTTGCGATCGATGCCGCAGCTGCATTTGCAGCGGTGGTGGCGGCCATGCCTGCGGTGGTTGCGGCCATGCCTGCGGTGGTTGCGTCGAGCGAAACGGCGTTGAGTTGTCCTGTGCGGCCAGTGGATTTTTCCGCCTGTGTGGCCGATGTGGTGCGCAGGTAGTAGGTGGTCTTGAGACCACGGAGCCAGGCGAGCTTGTAGGTGTCGTCGAGCTTCTTGCCCGAAGCACCGGCCATGTAGATGTTCAGACTCTGCGCCTGGTCGATCCACTTCTGGCGGCGCGCTGCGGCTTCCACCAGCCACAGCGGTTCGACTTCAAACGCGGTGGCGTACAGCGCCTTCACTTCTTGCGGCACGCGGTCGATCGGACGTAGCGAACCGTCGAAATGTTTGAGGTCCATGACCATCACGTCGTCCCACAGGCCCAGGCGCTTCAGGTCTTTCACCAGGTAACCGTTGATGACGGTGAACTCACCCGAAAGGTTGGACTTCACCGAGAGGTTGCCGAAGCAGGGCTCGATGGAAGCGTCCACACCGATGATGTTGGAGATGGTGGCGGTCGGGGCGATGGCCACGCAGTTGGAGTTGCGCATGCCGTCGGTGGCGATCTTCTGGCGCAGCGCGTCCCAGTCCATGTTGACCGAGCGGTCCACGTCCACATAACCACCGCGCTCGCGTGACAACAGGTCGAGCGTGTCGAGTGGCAGCACGCCTTTGTCCCACAGCGAGCCTTTGTAGCTGGCGTAGCGGCCGCGTTCACGGGCGAGTTCGGTGGAGGCCCAGTAGGCGTAGTAGCAGACGGCTTCCATCGAGCGGTCGGCGAATTCCACCGCATCGTTGGAGGCATAGGGAATACGCAGTTCGTACAACGCGTCCTGGAAGCCCATGACACCCAGGCCCACCGGGCGGTGGCGCATGTTGGAGTCGCGTGCCTTCTTGACCGCGTAGTAGTTGATATCGATCACGTTGTCGAGCATGCGCATGGCGGTCTTGATCGTGACCTGCAGCTTGTCGTGGTCGAGCACCTTGGCGCCGTCGTCGGTGTGCTTGATGTGGTTCAGCAGGTTGACCGAGCCCAGGTTGCACACGGCGGTTTCGGTGTCGCTGGTGTTGAGCGTGATCTCGGTGCAGAGGTTGGAGCTGTGCACCACGCCGGCGTGCTGCTGCGGTGAGCGCACGTTGCAGGCGTCCTTGAATGTGATCCAGGGATGTCCGGTCTCGAACAGCATCGAGAGCATCTTGCGCCACATGTCGGTGGCCGGCACCTTGCGGTAGGGTTTGATCTCGCCGCGAGCGGCTTTCTCTTCGTAGGCCACGTAGGCCTTTTCGAAGTCGGCACCGAACAGGTCGTGCAGGTCGGGCACGCTGTTGGGCGAGAACAGGCTCCACTCGCCTTTTTCCATCACGCGCTTCATGAACAGGTCGGGAATCCAGTTCGCGGTGTTCATGTCATGGGTGCGGCGGCGGTCGTCACCGGTGTTCTTGCGCAGCTCCAGGAATTCCTCGATGTCCAGGTGCCAGGTTTCCAGATAGGTGCAGACCGCGCCCTTGCGCTTGCCGCCCTGGTTCACCGCCACGGCGGTGTCGTTGACGACTTTCAGGAAAGGCACCACGCCTTGCGACTCGCCGTTGGTGCCCTTGATGTGGCTGCCCAGGGCGCGCACGCGCGTCCAGTCGTTGCCCAGGCCGCCGGCGAACTTGGAGAGCAGCGCGTTTTCCTTGATCGACTCGTAGATGCCGTCGAGGTCGTCGGGCACGGTGGTCAGGTAGCAGCTGGAGAGCTGCGAGCGCAGGGTGCCGCTGTTGAACAGCGTGGGGGTGGACGACATGAAGTCAAACGAGGACAGCACCTCGTAGAACTCGATGGCGCGCGCTTCGCGGTCGATTTCGTTGAGCGACAGGCCCATGGCCACGCGCATGAAAAACGACTGGGGCAGCTCGATGCGGGTCTTGCGCACGTGCAGGAAGTAGCGGTCATACAGGGTCTGCAGGCCGAGATAGTCGAACTGCAGGTCGCGCTCGGGCTTGAGCGCGGCGCCCAGTCGGGCCAGGTCGAACTGCAGCAGGCGTTCGTCGAGCAGGTCGTTGTCCACGCCCTTCTTGATGAATTGCGGGAAGTAGTCGGCGTAGCGCGCGCCCATCTCCGTGGAGGGCACTTCTTCGCCCATGACTTCCTTGACGATGGTGTGCAGCAGCAGGCGCGCGGTGGCGTAGGTGTAGTCGGGGTCTTTTTCGATCAGCGTGCGCGCGGCCAGGATGGAGGCTTTGTAGACCTCTTCGATCGGCACGCCGTCGTACAGGTTGCGCTTGGTCTCGGCCACGATCGGGTCTGGCTGGACGTCGTTGCCCAAACCCTTGCAGGCGTCGGCGATCAGGGCTTGCAGGCGCTGAAGATCGAGTGGCACGCGTTGGCCACCGTCGATCACGTGCAGCGTGGCTTCGACCGGCTTGGCCACTTCGGCCTGGTGGGCGCGCTCCTGCGTGCGGCGCTCGCGGTAAAGAACATAGGCGCGGGCGACTTCATGGTGGCTGCTGCGCATCAGGCCGAGCTCGACCTGGTCCTGCACGTCTTCAATGTGAAAGGTGCCGCCACCGGGGCGCGAACGCATCAGCGCCTTGACCACCGCGCCGGTGAGTTCGTCCACCGTCTCGCGCACGCTGGCCGAAGCTGCGCCCTGGGTGCCGTGCACGGCCAGGAAAGCCTTCATCATGGCCACGGCGATCTTGCTGGGTTCGAACGACACCACCGCGCCGTTGCGGCGGATGATCTGGTACTGGGCGAACACCGAGCTGTTCGTGCTGGCGGGCGCCGAGGCGGATGAACCCATGGGCTGCTTCTGGGGGGCGGACGGTGTGGCTGTGGTGGGGGAAGCGGTCAGCATGGTTCCTCTTTCATTTGTTGTGATGGGCCTGCTCGCAAGGCGCGGGATCGGTGAGCAAGACGTTCGATTTCAGTTCAGCGTCGCAGCGTCGTTCGGGGTGCCAGAAAGTTCTCAGCGGGGTGAAAACGGGCCGGAACAATGAGGACTGTGCTGAATCTGGAAACGCAGAGCACACACTATATCTGGTGTGTGGGTGGTCTTCAAGCCACTACAGGTAGCGTTTGAGAAAAAACCACCCTGATGGGGAAAGCCCTGTTTTGGTGATCTCGACAAACACCGGCTCAGCCTGAGCATCGGGGCGGATCAGCGTCGTGCTGGAGTGCCCGAAAAAACTGGCTGTCGTGTTCTGAGCGCAGCAACGGCGGGCCTTGTGGCGCGATTTGCTCGCGCATGCCGCCGCCGGCTTTGAGGCCTGGCTGTGTCGGGTCCTGTCCGGTCCGCGTCTTCAGTCGCTGGATGGGTCAGCGCCGGTCACCGCATCGGGGAAACGCCCCGGCGGCCAGCCCAGCTCCCGTTGCAAACGCGACCAGTCGAATCCGGGCCCCGGGTCCTGTTTGCGGCCGGGTGCGATGTGCTCGTGACCCGCGATGTGGGCCACCGGATAGCGCGCTTGCAGATGGCGGCACAAACGGCTGAGGGTGCTGTACTGTGCGCTCTCGAACACCTCGCCTTCCAGGCCTTCGAGCTCGATGCCGATGGAGTCGTCGTTGCAGTTGTTCCGGCCGCGCCAGCAGGAGGTGCCTGCGTGCCAGGCGCGTGCATCGGCGTCGACAAACTGCAGCAGTTCGCCGTTGCGGCGGATGAAAAAGTGCGCCGACACCTCCATGCCGCGGATCTGCCCGAAGTAGGGGTGGGCGTCCCAGTCCAGCGTGTTGGTGAAGAGCTGCTCCACTTCGGAGCCGCCATACACCCCGGGTGGAAGGCTGATGGAGTGCAGCACGATCAGGTCGATTTTTGCGCCTTCGGGTCGTGGGCCATGGTTGGGCGACGGGCAGTGGCGCGCTGCGGCCAGCCAGCCGCCGGTCCAGGAACCTGCGGGCGACTCAGGCAGCATCGTCGTCGCTGGAGGGCATGGCAATGCCCAGTCGCTGGATGCGGTAGCGCATCTGCCGCAGGTTCAGGCCCAGCCGCGCTGCCGCCGCGGTGCGGTTGAAGTCGCATTCCCGAAGGGCCTTGAGCAACACCTGCTTTTCCTGTTCGTCCAGGTAGGACTGCAGGTCGGTCGGAATCTCGTCGGGCGCTCCCATGGCGGGTGTAACGGCCTGCACAGAGTCGGGCAGCTGGTCGGGTTGGGTGGGGATCTCGTCCGTGTCGTCGGTGTCGCCGAAGTCTTCGGGCTCCAGCTGGTCGCCGCTGCTCAAGGCCAGGGCGCGTTGCAGCAGGTTTTCCAGCTCGCGCACGTTGCCGGGCAGGTCGCGCGCCTTGATCCAGTCCAGCGCCCGGGCTGAGAGCTCGGGCGTGCTCTGGCCCGATTCGATGCAGATGCGTTGCAGCAGGGCGCGCGCCAGCTCGGGCAGGTCGTCGCGCCGCTCGCGCAGCGAAGGCGTGCGCAGCTCGATCACATTGAGCCGGTAGAACAGGTCCTGGCGGAACTGACCTGCCTGCACCAGAGCAACCAGGTCGCGGTGCGTGGCGCTGACCAGACGAACGTCCACCGCCTCCTCCTGCACGCCACCGAGCGCACGCACGCGCCGCTCCTGGATCACGCGCAGCAGCTTGGCCTGCATGGCCAGCGGCAGGTCGCCGATTTCGTCGAGGAACAGGGTGCCACCCTTGGCCGCCTGAAAGTAGCCTTCGCGGTCTTGCGTGGCGCCGGTGTAGGCGCCCTTGCGTGCGCCGAAGAATTCGGCCTCGATGAGGTTTTCGGGAATGGCGCCGCAGTTCACCGCCACGAACGGGCCAGCGCTGCGGTGGCTGCAGTCGTGCACCGCGCGCGCCACCAGTTCCTTGCCGGTGCCCGACTCGCCCAGGATCAGCACCGGCGCCATGCTGGTGGCCACCTTTTCGATACGACCCTTGATCTGCACGATGCTGGCCGCGCGGCCGACGATGCGCCCGAGCGACTTCAGGCCCGAGGGGGGCGGGGGCGCACTGCGCATGGGCTCCGCGCCTGCTGCGGCGCCGTTGCCGGCGCGCGCGAGATTGCCCATGAGTGGATGGCGCTGGCTTTGCACGGCTTGGGTCACCGCGTTGCGCAACTGTTTGAGGTCCACCGGTTTGGTCAGGTAGTCGAAGGCGCCGGCCTTGAGCGACTCCACTGCGTTGTCGGCCGAGCCGAAGGCGGTGATGACGATGCACTTTTCGGTGCGCTGGGCGTCGGTCAGTTCGCGCAGCAGGTCGAGCCCCAGGCCGTCGGGCAGGCGCATGTCGGAGATCAGCACGTCAAAACGTTGCTGGGCCAACCACTCCCGCGCCTGGGCCAGGTCGGCCGCCGCCACCACGGCATGACCCTCGCGCAGGAGGGTCAGCTCGTAGAGCGTGCGCAGGTCGGGCTCGTCGTCAACCACGAGCACGGAAGCCGAGACGGGATTGGCGTTGGGACTGGAGGCCATGGGTGGGCGAGTGCGGCTCAGCTTGGGGCCAGCGGTGGGTCGCCCAGCGTCGGGCTGAACCGGGTGCTGAAGGGTCGCGACTCGCCACCCGCGTACGACAGGTTTTGCTGCACCGGATGGGCTTGACCCGGACGCCCGTTGGGGATGGACACGAAGAACTCGTTGCCTTCCTGCTGGTCCAGACGCACGCGCTGGTAGGCGATCTGTGCACCGTAGCGCTCGCAGAGTTCGCGGCAGATGTAGAGACCCAGGCCGCTGGAGCGGCTCTCCGACGAGAAGAAGGGTTCGAACAGGTGGCGCATCACGCTGGCTTCCAGCGGCTGGCCATCGCTCCACACGGAGAGCTTGCTGTGCTCAGCGCCGCTGGGTTGTGTGACAACGCGGATGGACGATGGTTTGCCGCTGGCGTGGCGAAGGGCGTTGTCGAGCAGGTTCACCAGCAGTCGGCGCATGTGTTCGGGGTCGAACTCCACCACCGCAGCGGGCGCGTGCAGGTGCACACCCAGCACGCCTTTGGCCGGGTTCTGGCGAAGCCAGTCCAGCGTGATCTGCCGCACCATGGCGTCCAGCGGCAGGCTGGGTGTGGTGCCGTCGCCTCGCACGGGCTGGGCGCGTGCCACGTTGAGGATGTCGTCCACGATGCGCGAGAGCCGCTGGGCGTTCTGCTCGATCATGTGGGTGAGCCGCTTCTGCGCGGGATCCTTCACCTCTTCGTCCAGCAAGGCGTTGGCCTGCGTGATGGCCGAAAGCGGGTTGCGGATTTCGTGCGCCACGGCAGCCGACATGCGGCCCATGGAGGCGAGTTTTTCGGTGCGCACGCGGGCTTCAACCTCACGCAGATCTTCGAGGAAGAGCACGCACAAACCAGTGCTGCGCCCACCGCGAGAGGTGAGCCGAGTGCGTGCGTGCAGTCGCTGGCTGGGGCGATCTTCGTTGTCGATCGTGGTCTCTGTCTCCAGCGCCTGGCCCAGTGCAAATGTCTCGGTCACCAGATCGGAGAGGTGGCTCCAGCTGGGGCGGGCCGACAGCAGCAGCTTGGCGGCCTGCGGGTAGGCCTCGCCCATGAGCATGATCTGGGCGGCCGGGTTGGCGTTGCGCACCACGCCGTGCGGATCGACCACCAGCACACCCACGCTCAGACTCTCGATCACCAGTTCGTTGACCTGCGCTTGCGTGCGCGCAGCGGCCTGGCTGCTGGAGGCCACCGCCTCTTCCCGCGCCAGACGAATCGCCAGCTGGTTGGCCAGCACCGCTACCAGAAAGAAGCCGGTGCTGGCCAGGCCGGCCTGGAGCAGCTTGGCTGTGGCTGCGTCGCTGAACAAGGGCGCGCTCAGCAAAGCTTCGCAGAGCAGGTACAGCGTGACCGAAGCGGCGGTGGCCAGAGCCAGCATGAGTGGCCCGAGGATGGAAGCCAGCAGCACCGGCAGCGCAAACAGCGGCGTGTAGTTGATCGAGCCAATCTGGAAAAACTGCAGCAGCGCAAACACCACCACATCGACCCCGATGGTCAGCACCCATTGCAGCTGGATCGGTTTGCCCTGTTCCACCGGACGCCAGGCGTACAGGACCACCAAGGCAGCCGTGAGGTGGATGGCGGTCAGCAACACCAGCCAATCGGGCCCGCCGGTGGCGGTGACCACCATGAAGATCTGGAGGCACAGCAGCACAACGGCGATGAACACCCGCGCGCGCATGAAGGCCACCCACAGGCGCACGAATGCGCGCAGGCGCTGATCGCGACCCTGGTTGTTGCCCGTCTCGTAGGCGACGAACCACGAAGGGGCGAACTGCGAGCTGTCTTCCCGGGCCATGTCAGTTCCGCGAATCGGGTGTGACGGCCGGGGCTGGGCGGCGCTTGGTCATGTGGGCCCGCCTTCCTTCAGTCGGCGGTGGTCGGCACTGCAGTAGGGTCCCAGGGAGCCCTGCACCGTGTCGCCCTGCGGCAGGTGGGTGCCACAGTGCCGGCAGGCCACCATCACCACCGGCAAGTTTGCTGTCCCGGACGGTGGCGGCGGTCGCGGCTGCGAGCGGTCGGTGACGCGGTTGTTGCGCCACACATAGAAGGCCACCATCACCACGGCCAAAACGAGCAGGTATTTCATGGTGGCGTTCGTTCAATTGCGCTGCAGCAACACCTCAAGCACGAAGCGAGAGCCTGCATAACCCAACAGCAGCAAGCCGGCTCCAAGGTAGAGCGTGCGCGCGGCAAAGCGGCCTCGCCAGCCCAGGCGCCAGCGGCCCCAGAGCAGCACAGCCATCGTGATCCACGAGAGCACCGAGAAGACCGACTTGTGGTCCCACACCCAGCGGTGGTTGAGCAGTTCGGAGAAGTACCAGCCTGCCAGCAGCGTGGCGGTGAGCAGCACGAAGCCGGCGGCCACGAAGCGGAAGGTGAGCCGCTCCAGCGTGAGCAGCGGCATGGCGGTCTCGGCGGAAGTGCCCAGGCGCATGGCCTTTTCGGCCCGCTGCATCAACCACGCGTGCCCGACCGCCACCGCGATCAGGCCATAGGAGGCAATGCCCAGCGCCCAGTGCAGTGGCATCCAGTTCGAGCGCAAGGCGGGGTAGGGCGTGCCCGGAAACAACAGGGCCAACAGCACCACCGCCGTGCCCAACAAGGCGAAGGTCCAGCGTTCGCGCAGCTGGGGGTAGAGGCGGCTCTCGATCATGTAGACAGTGAGCACCAGCCAGACCGTGACCGACAGCGAGGGCGCGAAGCCGAAGCGTGCAGGGTGCTCGAACAATCCGAACACCAGCACACCGAGGTGCAGCAGCCAGGCCACGGTGAGCAGGGCACGGCTCTGCATGGCCGATGCCCGGGGATGCACCCAGGCCAGCACGGCGTAGGCCAACGCCGCCAGGCCCGAAAGCAACACCGCGGGCAGGTTGGTCGCAAGCGAGGGCAGCAGGTTCATAGGGGATGTGGCGCGCGCAGCGGGCTGGGGGTGGGCGCGGCTAAAATCATGGCCGGAGTTTAACGGCCTTGACCGTTGCCAGCCGCCGGTTCCCCGGCCAATGGCCCGACCCCCACCCCAGCCGGCGCGAACCCAGCGGCCTGCGGGCTTTTCTCCCACCACCCGAGCGCAGCATGGCATCAGCCCTTTCCGACCGACTCTCACGCATCGTCAAGGAAATGCGCGGCCAGGCCCGCATCACCGAGACCAACG
>JANPKR010000105.1:0-1594 GCA_031426175.1 Hydrogenophaga sp.
TCGATCGGCTCGCGCGCCGCGATCCGGTGCGCCACCTCGACCAGCGCGCGCTCGGCATTGCCGTAGAGCAGCAGATCGCACTTGCTGTCCACCACGATGGAGCGGCGCACCTTGTCGCTCCAGTAGTCGTAGTGGGCAATGCGGCGCAGGCTGCCTTCGATGCCGCCCAGGATGATGGGCACCTCCTTGAAGGCCTCGCGGCAGCGCTGGCTGTAGACGATGGCCGCGCGGTCGGGCCGTTTGCCGCCCACGTCGCCGGGGGTGTACGCGTCATCGCTGCGAATCTTGCGGTCCGCCGTGTAGCGGTTGATCATGGAATCCATGTTCCCGGCGGTCACGCCCCAGAACAGGTTGGGCTTGCCCAAGGCCTTGAAGGCCTCGGCGCTGGTCCAGTCGGGCTGGGCGATGATGCCCACGCGAAAACCCTGCGCTTCCAGCACACGCCCGACCACGGCCATGCCGAAGCTGGGGTGGTCCACATACGCGTCACCGGTCACCAGAATGATGTCGCAGCTGTCCCAGCCGAGCTTCTCCATCTCGGCGCGGCTCATGGGCAACATGGGGGCCACGCCGAACCGCTTGGCCCAATACGGGCGGTAGCTGGTGATCGGCTTGGCGGCGCGAGCAAAAAAGGAGACGTCGACGGGAGCGTTCATGGGTTGACACGGACCCGGAGCGCGGGTGGGTGGAAAACCCGTGATTTTACGGGTTACCCCTGATTTCAGGGGCTTGCAGGGCTACTGGCCTCCGGTTGGGCTTCCGCATGGGCAATGAGCCGGTCAATCATGGCTTCGAGTTGTCGCTGCTCGGCCTTCGAAAGGCATCCAAAAACGTCCGCATTGCGCTGCTCGATCAGCCGCATCACGCGCTTCCACAACGGCCGCCCGGTGCGCGTGAGCGTGAGCACCACGCCCCGCGCGTCGGTTTCGCTGGCGGACTTCAGCACCAGCGCGCGGTCCACCAGCATCTGCGCGGCACGGCTGGCCTGGGCCTTGTCGAGGTTGGCTTGCGCCGCGAGGTCTTTCACCGACAGCGGCGCGAACTGACCGATGGCGGCCAGGCAGCGCGCTTCCCCCACGCCCAGCCCGAAGACGTTGACATAAGCGTCGGTGCTCCGGCGGTCGGTGAGTTTGGCCAGCCGGTGCAGGCGCCAGGTCAGGAAATCCTGCAGCGCAGGTGCTTTGGTGTCAGCAGGCATCGCCGGCTCCGTCGGCGCACTGTCGCTCGGCATGGGCCAGCAGGGGCAGCACCTCCTCGGCCTGCTGCAGCCGGCTGATGAGCGACAGGCACAGCATGGAGAGGAACAGCGGCGCCTTGTCTTCGCCCACCCGGGTGAGGGCTTCGCACAGGGCACTGTAGCTGCGGTCGAGATCGGCGTCGGTCATGCGAGCACTCCGGTGGTGTTGAGGGCTTGCAGCACGGGCGCCGGGTCGTGTCCGTGCCAGCGGCCCACCACGTAGCCGTCAGGGCGCACCAGCACCAAGGCCCTGTCCTGTGCGCCCGAAAGGCCGTAACGTTTCCAGGCTTGCCCGTGCGCGTCCATGTCGGCATCGATGACCAGCACTTCCAGGCTTGGCACGGTCGGCGCTTTCTG
>JANPKR010000106.1:0-6912 GCA_031426175.1 Hydrogenophaga sp.
GGCCGCCTGAGCGACGCGTTGCTGATGGAAACCTACCGGGAGGGCTCCCCCGTTAAAGATGCTCGACAGCTGCTCACCTGTGGGTTGGAGCTGCCCTTACCGCAAGGCGCATTCATTGTGGACAAGTCTGGCCATAGGCACCACGAGGTCCGCGTCGCCAACTGGCGCGATTGGGCTACACAGATCCACGAAGTGGCCCTCCTACCCAAAGGGCAGGAAGACCAGCTCAAGGGCATGGAGTGGCCTGCGGAGCTGGTGATCTCAGCCATTGAAGGCGCGCCAATCTTCGTTGGTCATCACTGGTTTACCGGTCACCCAGTGATCGAGAGTCCCAAGCTTGCCTGTCTGGACTGGTCTGCTGGCAAAGGTGGACCACTGGTGGCCTATAGGTGGGATGGGGAGAGCGAACTGAAGAACGAAAAGCTCACTTGGGTGGGGCAGCCGAGATGAGGCAGGAAGATGAAGGTGCGGCATCACCGGCTTACACACTCAGGCTCCTGGACGAGTTGGAAAGTCTAGGATTTGACGATCTTGCATTTTCCCAACTCCATCACTGGCGGGCCAGCGGCAAGGCAGAGACCATTCGGTCATTCCGCAACTACTGTTTGAAACACGATGAGTTCCACGCCAATGGAAACAATGCCCGCGTAGCTCAACGCCTTGAGCTGGTACTGAAGGCGTTCACCCTCGATGGCTTTGCGTCTCGCAACAGCGCGGTGTTCTCCGCGCTGGCAGAGGCTGCTTGGCTGGAAGTCCCAGTTTCGCCAAAGAAATAGTCACAGCTCCAAGGTCATTTGGAAAAGCGACAAAAATCTACGACCCCCTAGGTCATGCAAGTCGCGTGAACCGTCGGCGGGGCGACCACCACCCCCCCTGTCATCGCCTTTCGTAGGGGATGGCAGGCGCTAGCCGATGTTCTCTCCGCATCTCTCCACATCTCTCCGCAGAGGGATTTGTGTCTCCCCAGTTCGTGCGCCCCGCGCTCTCCCTCTCACGCCATCTCCGAAGGAGAGGAGGAGCTGGAGAGAAGACGGCGGAGATGTCCTTCGCCGCGTCTCTCCCGGAGGTCACATGAGTTCGAAATCACCCTTTACCGACGTCATCATCGCCAATTCTCTCGTTGCCATTTTTGAACGCCTTTGCGCGATTGAGAAAGCTACGAACATTCTGGCTGGTGCACACCTCGCCCAGATGAACATGCCACCTGCCACTGGGTCGCCATCAGTTCAGGAGGCTGTGCTGATCCAGAAGCTCGACAGGCTCACCCTGAAGCGCCATGCGGTGCTCACGGCAACGCTGGGCATGCAGAGCTACCAAGCCATCGCCAAGGCCATGACGTGCGACGTATCCACGGTGAAGCTTCACCTGAAGGCTGCACTGGACACGCTTGGCATAAAAGACAGATCGATGCTGCTTGCCACGCATCCAGATCTGCTGGACTTCGTCAGTGATGCTGACTACAAGATGAGGTACGGAGTGGGCAAGCGCTGGTGGTTGTCTGAGACGCCGCAGTTGATGGCGGTGTTGAGGACTACCAAGCCTGCAAAGAATCAGCACACCTAAAGCGAGCCCTCGCGTGCTTGCCTGCCTGATTTGAACCCTGAGTGGCGATTGCTACTTCGCGTGGCACAAGAACCACAACATCGCCGCCTCCCAGGATTTGTTTCAGTGGGGGCAATGGTGGGGGCAATCCGAGCACTTGACCAATAGAAATCAAAACGGGCTAGCTCATTTCTGAGCTAACCCGTTGATTCTTATGGTCGGCGTGGCGGGATTCGAACTCGCGACCCCTTGCACCCCATGCAAGTGCGCTACCAGGCTGCGCTACACGCCGACAAGCCTCGAATTATAGCTGTCAAACACCGACTTTCAGGCTGTGTGACGAAGAAGCTCACGTATTTCAAGCAACTCACGGCGCACCTCGTGCACCAGCAGACCTGTGCCTGCGATGACCTCACGCGGACGTTCCCTCTCAGCCGTGGGCGCATCTTCATGGATCACAGCATCGAGATCAATCACGTCGATCGCCTCGTCATCGTCTTCACCTCGGCGCCTCTCGCGCTCGGCCTGCACCAGCTCCTGCAGCTTGTTGCGCGCTCCGCTGATGGTGAAGCCTTGGTCGTACAACAGCTCACGGATGCGACGGATCATGAGCACCTCGTGGTGCTGGTAATAGCGGCGATTGCCGCGTCGTTTCATGGGCCGCAGCTGCGTGAATTCCTGCTCCCAGTAACGCAGCACGTGCGGCTTGACGCCGCACAACTCGCCCACTTCACCGATCGTGAAGTAGCGTTTGGCTGGAATGGGTGGAAGCATTTTTTCCATGAAAATCAAGGCGGTACAGACCGAAGCTTGAATTTACTCTAACTGGCACGGGTGTGCGCAGGGGAGGATGGAATTCTGTGTGAAATGTTGCAAAGGCCACCGTCGCCAGCTTGGAACGACCGCTTGGAGCCGCAAGTCAACCGCCTGCCTCAGAGTCACTGCGACAGACGGCTGTGCAACGATAGCCTCCGACCGCCAAGGTCGGAAATGACGACAACCGGACGGAAAGCAGGTTCAGCCGCCGATCACAGCGGTCTGCACCTGTTCCTTGAGCTTGGGGCTGGCGTGGAAGGTGACCACGCGGCGCGCTTCAATTGCCACCGGTTCACCCGTGCGGGGATTGCGACCAGGGCGTGGCGCTTTCGTGCGGATCTGAAAATTGCCGAAGCCCGAGATCTTCACGTCGGTGCCTTCGACCAGGCTGTCGGTGACGAGATCGAAGAAAGCATCGATCATGTCTTTGGACTCCCGCTTGTTCAGACCGATCTGGTCAAACAGCATCTCGGCCAGTTGGGCTTTGGTCAGTGCTGGTGTTTCCAGGCTTTCAACAGCGAGTTCCATGCGGGGCGTCTCCATCCTCGTTCAGTCAGGCGCGCAGGCGGGCTGCCACACGCGTTTTCAGAGAGTCGAGGGCCGCTTTGACGGTCGTCTCGATATCTTCCTCGGTCAGTGTAGCGTCGTCGCGGTTGAGCACGAGTCGCACCGCCAGGCTTTTTTCGTCCGACGCCAGAGCACCCGGCGCCACCGCCTCAGACTGTTTCTTCGGGCGGTAGACGTCAAACAACACCACGTCGCGCAGCCAGGGACTGGCAGGCGCACGAATTGCATCGACCACAGCCGCATGACTTACGCTTTCTTTGACCACAATGGCCAGATCGCGCTCGACGGCTTGGTGCCGGCTCACGGCCTCGTACACCGGAACGTCCCGTACCAGCACGGCGTCGAGCTCCAGCTCGAACAAGACAGGCGCCTGCGCCAGCTCATACGACTGGCGCCAGCGAGGGTGCAGCTCGCCCACATGGCCGATACAGCGGTCCTTCAGCCACACGCTGGCGCAACGACCGGGGTGCATGGCGGGGTGTTCGTCGGCGCGGAACTCGGGCTTCAGCGGCGCGAGCAGCGCCTGCACGTCGCCTTTCGCGTCAAAGAAATCGGACACGCGCTCGGAGGTGCCCCATTGCAGTGTGTCCACCGCACCGAAGCTCAGCCCGGCCACCCGCATGGGTTGATGGAACCCGGCAACACTGGTGTCGCTGTCAAGCACTGACGCATCCTTGTGGAACACCCGCCCCACCTCGAACAGGCGCACGCGCTCCGCGCGGCGGTCGAGATTGAACTTGAGCACGGCCACCAGACTGCCGATCAACGATGAACGCATCACGCTCATCTGGCTGGCGATCGGGTTGAGCAGGCGGATCGGGCTAGCATTTCCAGCGAGTTCATGTTCCCAACGCTCTTCCACGAAGCTGAAGTTGATGGTTTCCTGGTAGCCCAGTTGCGCCAGCATTCGGCGTACCGCGAAAGGGCCACGTTTGACTTCGGGCCGGATCTTGGCCGTGATCGGCGCCAGCGGCGGCGTCTCGGGCAATTCGTTGTAGCCAACCACGCGCGCGACTTCTTCGATCAGGTCTTCCTCGATCTGGATGTCGAAGCGGTAAGCCGGCGGCGTGACGGTGATCGTGCCTCCACCCTCCTCCAAGGGCAGCCCGAGCCGGCGCAAGGCGCCTGCGCACTGCACCTGCGTGAGCGGCATGCCGATGACCTTGTTCGCTCGCGCCACGCGCAGCGTCACCGGCTGGGCCACCGGCAGGTTGACCACATGGTCGTCAATCGGCCCGACTTGGCCACCGCAGATCTCGAGCACCAGTTGGGTGATGCATTCGATGTGTTCCACCGTGGTCGATGGGTCCACGCCGCGCTCGAAACGATGACCCGCATCGGTGGAGAAGTTGTAGCGGCGCGACCGCCCTGCGATGGCCTTGGGCCACCAGAACGCGGCCTCGATGTAAATGTTCTTCGTATCGTCGGACACCGCAGTGGCGTCGCCGCCCATGATGCCGGCCAGCGACTCCACCGCCTGGTCGTCAGCGATCACGCCCACCCGCGTGTCCACGGTGACGGAATTGCCGTTGAGCAACTTCAGAGTCTCGCCCTCGCGGCCCCACCGCACCTGCAGGCCGCCGTGGATCTTGTCGAGGTCAAAGATGTGCGAGGGTCGACCCAGCTCAAACATCACGTAGTTGGAGATGTCCACCAGCGGCGACACGCTGCGCTGACCACAACGCGCCAGACGCTCGACCATCCAGGCGGGTGTGGCGGCGCGGGTGTTGACACCGCGCACGATGCGGCCGGTGAAACGACCGCACAGGTCGGGCGCTTGCACCTGCACTGGCAAGCGGTCTTGCAAGGACACGGCGGCGGGTGCAAACGTGGGTTCGAGCAAGGGCGAGCCCGTGAGCGCAGATACCTCGCGCGCAATGCCGTACACGCTCAGGCAATGCGCGAGGTTGGGCGTGAGCTTGAGGGTGAACAGCATGTCGTCGAGCAACAGCTGCTCGCGGATGTTGCGGCCCACCACGGCATCGGCAGGCAACTCCAGCAAACCACCGTGGTCTTCGCTCAACTTGAGTTCCCGCGCCGAGCACAACATGCCCTGGCTCTCCAAGCCACGCAGTTGACCCAGCTTGATCAGAAACGGCTTGCCGTCTTCACCCGGCGGCAGTTCGGCGCCCACCAGCGCGCAAGACACCTTGATGCCAACGCGCGCGTTGGGCGCACCGCACACGATGTTGAGCAGGCTGCCCTGCCCCACGTCCACCTGGCACACACGCAGGCGGTCGGCATTGGGGTGCTGCTCGGCGGACTTGATTTCGCCCACGACGATCTTGGAGAACGGTGGTGCGACGGGCTGCAGCTCTTCCACTTCCAGACCGGCCATGGTCAGGGTCTCGGCAAGTTGCTGGCTGGTCAAGGGCGGGTTGCAGAAGGCGCGAAGCCAGGATTCGGGAAATTGCATGTCGATGTCTCGGCGCGATGGATCAGCGGAACTGGGCAAGGAAACGGACGTCGCCGTCGAAGAACAGGCGGAGGTCGTTCACGCCGTAGCGCAACATGGTCAGGCGGTCCGGGCCCATGCCGAAGGCAAAGCCGATGTACTTCTCGGGGTCCAGGCCCATGTTACGCACCACATTCGGGTGCACCTGGCCAGAACCCGCCACCTCCAGCCAGCGGCCGGCCAGCGGCCCCCTCTGGAACTGGATGTCGATCTCGGCGCTGGGTTCGGTGAAAGGGAAAAAGCTGGGGCGAAAGCGCAGCACCAGATCGTTCGATTCGAAGAAGGTGCGGCAGAAATCGGTGAAGACGAACTTCAAGTCCTTGAAGCTGACGTTTTCGCCTACCCACAGGCCTTCGCACTGGTGGAACATCGGCGAATGCGTGGCGTCGCTGTCCACCCGGTAGGTGCGACCGGGTGCGATCACTCGGATCTCGGGCATCGGCTGGCCGGCGTCCAGCGCAGCGCGGTGGCGCTTGACGTGCTGCACCGCATGGCGGATCTGCATCGGGCTGGTGTGGGTGCGCAGCAGGTTGGGCGCTTTTTCGCTGCCGCCTTCGACGTAAAAGGTATCGTGCATCGAACGCGCCGGGTGGTCCTCGGGCGTGTTGAGCGCGGTGAAGTTGAACCAGTCGGACTCGATCTCGGGGCCTTCGGCGACCTCAAAACCCATGGAGCCGAAGATCGCCTCGATGCGCTCCAGCGTGAGGCTCACCGGGTGCAGGCCGCCCTGACCACGCTGCCGTCCTGGCAACGTCACATCCAACGCCTCGGCCTTGAGCTGGATCTCCAGCTCGGCATCGGCGAGTGCCTGGCGGCGCTCGGTCAACGCGGTTTCAATCGCCTGCTTGGCCAGGTTGATCGAAGCGCCCCGGGTCTTCTTTTCGTCGACCGGCAGCGCGGCCATACCCTTCATCAGCTCGGTGATGCGGCCAGCCTTGCCCAGGTACTGGGCCTTGGCGTTTTCCAGATCGGCCGGGGTGGTGGCCTGCGCAAACGCTGCGCGGGCACTGTCGACCAGTGCGTCCAACTCGTTCATGTGTGTACTTGAATCGTTGCCAATAAAAAAGGGGTTGAAGCCAGCGAGGGAATTCCCTCAAGCCTCAACCCCTTTGAGCGACCGGAGATCACCGCTGTGAAGCGGTGTCCCAGTCGTGAATCAAGCGGCCAGCTTGGCTTTGACTTGCTCCACGATGCTGCCAAAGGCAGCCGGGTCGTTCACGGCCAGATCGGCCAGAACCTTGCGGTCGATTTCGATCGAAGCTTTCTTCAGACCGTTGGCGAACTGGCTGTATGTCATGCCGCATGCGCGAGCACCGGCGTTGATACGGGCAATCCACAACTGACGGAAGACTCGCTTCTTGGTGCGGCGATCGCGGTAGGCGTATTGCCCCGCCTTCATCACCGCCTGTTTGGCGATGCGGAAGACGTTACCGCGGCGGCCGCGGAAACCTTTGGCCAGAGCCAGTACTTTTTTGTGTCGGGCGCGAGCCGTGACACCACGTTTGACGCGAGGCATGTGTGTTCTCCTGTTC
>JANPKR010000107.1:0-3149 GCA_031426175.1 Hydrogenophaga sp.
ACCAACGACCTGATCACCAAGATCGACGACACCAACGTCAAAGGCCTCTCGATCAACGACGCCGTCAAACTCATGCGCGGTGAACCCAAGACCAAGGTGCTGCTGACCATCTTCCGCAAGGACGAGGACCGCACCTTCCCGGTGACCATCACCCGCGAAGAAATCAAGACCCAGAGCGTGAAGTCGCGCGTGATCGAGCCGGGCTACGCCTGGGTGCGCGTGTCGCAGTTCCAGGAACGCACCATCGAAGACTTCGCCCGCAAGATGGAAGATCTGTACAAGGCCGACCCCAATCTCAAGGGTCTGGTGCTGGACTTGCGCAACGACCCCGGCGGCCTGTTGGACGCTGCTGTGGCCCTGTCGGCTGCCTTCCTGCCCGAGAACGTGACGGTGGTGTCCACCAACGGCCAGCTCGAAGACAGCAAGTTCATCTACAAGGCAATTCCGCAGCATTACTTGCGCCGCGGCGGCAACGACCCCATCAAGCGCCTCACCGACAACACCAAAGGCGCACTCAAGCGCGTGCCGTTGGTGGTTATCGTCAACGAAGGCTCGGCATCGGCCAGCGAGATCGTCGCCGGCGCATTGCAAGACCACAAACGCGCCACCATCCTGGGCAGCCAGACGTTCGGCAAAGGCTCGGTGCAAACCGTGCGGCCGCTGGGCCCCGACACCGGCTTGAAGCTGACCACGGCGCGTTACTACACGCCGCTGGGCACCTCCATCCAGGGCAAGGGTATCGTTCCCGACGTGCTGGTCGACGAAACCCTGGAAGGCAACGTGTTTGCAGCGCTGCGTACCCGCGAAGCCGACCTTCAGAACAGCCTCACCAACGGCAAAGACCCGAAGGCCGCGGTGGCGCCGATGACGGATGCCGCACGCGCCGCCGAACAGGCGCGCAGCCAGGAACGTGAAGTCGCTCGCAAGCGGCTCGAAGAAGAAGCCCGCAAGAACCCGGGCCAGCGTCTGGTCCCAGAGTTCGGCACCGAGAAGGACTTCCAGCTCGTGCAGGCACTCAACCAGCTCAAGGGTCGCCCGGTCATGGTCAGCAAGAGCCAGACGGTGCGCACCGAAGAGAAAAAAGAAAACTGAGGACACAGCGGGCTGACAGCCCGCTGTGATGCTTTTGGACGACGCACAGCTCCTGCGCTACTCGCGCCACATCCTGCTCAACGAACTCGGCGTCGAAGGCCAGGAAGCCTTGCTCGCTTCCCACGCGCTGATCATCGGCGCCGGTGGCCTGGGCTCACCAGTTGCGCTCTACCTGGGCAGTGCGGGCGTCGGTCGCATCACGGTGGTGGACCACGATGTGGTGGACGAAACCAACCTGCAGCGCCAGATCGCCCACAACCTTGCGCGGGTGGGCCATCCCAAAGCCGAATCCATCGTTGAAGCGATTGCGGCCATCAATCCCGATGTCCAGGTGACGCCCATCGTGCAGCGGGCAGGTGAAGCGCTGCTCGGCGAGCTGATCGCCCAGGCCGACGTGGTGCTCGACTGCACCGACAACTTCGCCACCCGCCACGCCATCAACCGAGCCTGCGTGAAGCACCGCAAGCCGCTGGTTTCGGGTGCTGCGATACGCATGGACGGGCAGCTCAGCGTCTTCGATGCGCGCAAGCCGGGCAACCCTTGCTACGCCTGCGTTTTCCCCGAGTCTGCCGACCTGGAAGAAACCCGCTGCGCGACCATGGGCGTGTTCGCGCCGCTGGTGGGCATCGTGGGCACCATGCAGGCCGCCGAGGCCCTCAAGCTGCTCACCGGCCTGGGCTCGCGCCTGACGGGAAAGCTGCTCATGTTGGACGGGCGTGATCTCGCCTTCAACGAGATCACGCTCCCACAAAACCCGCAGTGCGCGGTGTGTGGCCACCCGCCCTGAATCAAGCGCACGAATTCAGCCGCGCGAAGGCATCGGGCACGGCCCGTGGCGCTTGCGGAAATCGCGCGGCAATTCGGGGTCCGCTTCTTTGAACAAACCTAGCCTGCGGGTACGCGCAGCAGATTCTTCCGCCGCGAACGGCCCCAGGTTGCGCCGCCAACGGTACGACCAGGCCTGCCCTGTCGAGACCAACCAGGCCGCCACATCGCCGCCCTGATGCACGACGCGGGCCACGCCGCGCCCATAGTCGTCCTGCGCGCGCACGCGCACCTCCACGGCCTGGTTGAGCACGCGCCGCGCAAGCGCATCGCGCGATGCCTCACCGCCGATCTGGCAGATCTCGGGGGCATCGATACCCTCCAGGCGCAGCTTGCGGTATGGACCACCGGCCAGCGGCTTCACCCACACCGTGTCGCCGTCAAACACGCGGCTGACGCGCGCGCTGTAGACCTCCTCTTGCCCTTGCACCTCCTGCGCGTCGGCGCTCAAGGCCACCAGCACCACCCCCAAGCCAGCCCACCAGACCTTCATGCATTCGCCTTGTCGAGTTCGCGCAGCAACTTGTCCAGCCGCGCTGAGAGTTGTTCGGTGCTCAGGCGCTCGCGCAGCCGCTCCACCATCAGCGGCAGGCTCATGGGGCTCGGGCGCTCCAGTGCCACGCTGTGCAGGGATTGGGTGGCCATGCCTTGCAGGCAACTGCGCAAGCGGTCGATGTCCAGCTCCTGCGACAGCACCTCGCGCTCTGCCTGGCCGAGCAACAGGTTGCCCGGGTCGTACTTGCGAAACACCTCGAAGAACAGACCGCTGGAGGCCTGCAATTGTTTGAGGCTCTTGGGCGCGCCCGGGTAGCCGCTGAACACCAGCCCCGCCACCCGCGCAATCTCGCGAAAGCGCCGCTGGGCCAGCTCGCCTGCGTTGAGCGACGCCAACACGTGCTCCAGCAGATCTGCGGCGGCAAACACCGAACGGTCCAACAAGCGCGTGAGGTCCACCGGCTCGCTGCTCAGCAGCTCCAGGCCGTAGTCGTTGACCGACAGGCTGAAGGTGTTGGGTTGCTCGCGCGCCAGCCGCCAGGCCAGCAGGCCGGCCAGCCCCAGGTGCACGTGGCGCCCGGCGAACGGATACAGATACAGATGGTGGCCTTCACGCGACTGCATGTGCTCCACCAGCAGTTCACCCGGTCTGGGCAGGCGCGACACGCGGGCCTGGGTGTCGAGCATCGGGCGCGCGGCCTGCATCTCGGGCGAATCGAAACGGCCCTCGGCGGCCA
>JANPKR010000108.1:0-8478 GCA_031426175.1 Hydrogenophaga sp.
CTGCTGACGTCGGCCCTCAAGGGCAAGGGCGCCATGGGCGCACAAGGCGGTGGCGCTTACCGCGACGTGGAGATCGGTCGCGCGGTGGTGCACCTGGCCAATGCCGCTGGTGGCAAGTTCCCCGTGCCCGACGCCGCACCCGCCGCTGAACCGGCAGCAGCAGCCCCCGCCGCTGCGGCCGCACCTGCTGCAGCACCCGTTGCCGCCCCGGCACCCGCTGCCGTGGTTGCCCCAGCGCCCGCAGCGGCACCGGCTGCAGCCACCACCGTCGCTGCCGGCGCTGGCGAGGCGCTCTACAAGCAGGCCTGCGCGGCGTGTCACGTGGCCGGCGTGGCCGGTGCGCCCAAATTTGCCGACAAGGCCGCCTGGGCTCCACGCGTGGCTTTGGGTGTTGATGCCCTGACCGCCAGCGTGATCAAGGGCAAAGGCGCCATGCCTCCGAAAGGTGGCTCGGCCGCATCGGACGCCGACATCAAGGCTGCGGTGCAATACATGGTTGCCGCGGCGAAATAGGTTCACCGCCTCGCAGCAGTAAAAAAGCCGGCTTCAAGCCGGCTTTTTTGTGTGTGGTGGCTGAGGGCTTCGCACAAAGCCACCGCGGCCAGGCAGCTCGACGGCCAACACATCGCGCGGGGTCCACGTGCCGTCCTCCACCTGCTCGGCGGCCAGCGCCATGTCGGCGCTGTGCACCAATCCCAGGCCGAGATCGGTCACGAGGTAGAGCTTGCCGGCTTCGTCGAGCAGGCTTTCCTGCACCTGGACTGGCGTGCCACTGTGAGAGAGCACGCGACCATCCGGCTGCAGACGCCAGATCCACGGGGTGGACTCCAGCTCCACATACACGCGCTGAGGTCCGTTCTGGAAGTACCACTGACCGGCATGGTCGGGCGCGTAGTTGCGCTGGATGAAGTCGATGAGCTTTTCGTGCTGTAGCAAGGAGCCCTTGCTCGCGGGAAAGGTCCCGGCGGCCTGCACGCGATCGTCGCGCATGTACCAGTTGCCGCGCGCGTCGAGTCCGAGCCAGCCGAAGCAGTTGGGCACGTTGGGCCACTTGGCCATGGCGGCCTTGACGATGTCGTCCATGCGCGTTCGATCAGAGGTGTTTGAGCAGCCAGTGTCCCACGGCGTCGGGCATCGCGCGCACATGGCCAGGCAAGCCGAGCGCGCCGTGCGAGACAGGGAAGCCCACGTGGCCACCGTGCGCTGGTTGCCACAACGTGACGTGCCGGCCGACCTGATGCGGTGTGGGCAGCGATGCCGCCGGGATGAAGGGATCGTTGCGCGAATTGAGCGCCAGTGCGGGCACGCGAATCTGGTGCAACACGGGCTTGGCCGACGCGCGCGACCAGTAGTCGGGCGTGTCGCGAAAACCGTGCAGCGGCGCGGTGAACAGGTTGTCGAACTCAAACAGATCGCGTGCGGCGATCAAGGCTTCGCCGTTGAAGAGGCCGGGGTGTTGCTCCAGCTTCTTCAAGGCCTTGGGCACCATGCTGGCAAGGAACATCCGGGTGTAGACCAGCCGGTTGAAGCCGCGCCCGATGGCATGGCCTCCCGCAGCCAGGTCCAGCGGGGAGCAGATGGACGCCACCGCGCGCACCTGCTGACTGGCGGATTCCCCCATCTCGGCCGCCCAGCGCATGAGCGCGTTGCCGCCGAGCGACACACCGGCTGCCAGCAAGGGCCGCGCAGGGTGTTCGGCAGCAAAGCGTTTGAGGATCCAGTCGATTTCTTCGAAGTCACCCGAGTGGTAGGCGCGTGGCGCGTGGTTGAGTTCACCCGAGCAGCCCCGGAAGTGCGGGACCGCGAAAGCCAGTCCGTTGGCCGCTGCGAAATCGGCGAACGCCACCGCGTACTGGCTGGCCGACGAGCCTTCGAGCCCGTGGAACATCACCAGCAAGGGTGCTCCGGCGGGCGCAGCGGGCTGCGCAAGGTCAACGTCGATGAAGTCGCCATCGGGCGTGTTCCAGCGGCTGCGCGTCCAGCGCGGGGGTGGACCGAGATGCCGACGGCTGGCGAGCGCCGCCCACAAAGTCTGCGCGTTGCCGCCGGGCAGCCACCACGGCGCGGCGTAGCGAAAGCCGTCGGTGTTCAATGAAGGACCGGCTTGGCGGTGAGGATTTCCGGCGGCTCGGTGCGCATGCCCGGGCTGGCGTGGTGCGCCACCATGCGCCATCCTTGCGCGGTTTTGGCATACACGTTGGTAGCAACCACCCACGCGTGTTGCGGTCCGTCGTCGGTCATCACGGCCACGCGTTCCACAAGGCTGTGAACGCTGCAGGCACCGGCGTCCAGGCGCCGCACTTTCTCGGGAAATGCCTGCACGCTGCCGTTGGCGAACATGGCCTCGAATGCCGAGCGCACCGCCGCGTGGCCGACCAGCCGGGGCCCGCCGGGATGCACGCAGACGATATCGTCTTCGTCGGCCCAACATGCCATGAGCCGTTCGATGTCGGCGTGTTGCAGAGCGTCATAGAACGCGGCTTCCGTGTCGTCGGCCGAGCCAGGCGGGAGTTTGGGTTTTCGCATGGCCGTATTTTGACGGCAGCGCTCCGTCTGTGTGGCCGGGCGCACCGCCCGGTGCCATGCCCCGGGGGTATAGTCCCGCAGATTCGAGGCTCTGCCAGAGCCTCGGCATGAACGGCCCGCCGGCCATTGGAGGTTTTTATGCACACGTCCTTGCGTTCCCCGTTCGCCCGGCTGGTCGCCTGGCTGGCCGCCGTGCTGCTGTCCATTGGCCTCGCTGGGTGTGGCTACAACGACTTCCAGCGACTTGACGAGCAGACGCAGTCGGCCTGGTCCGAGGTGCTCAACCAGTACCAGCGCCGCGCCGACCTGATCCCCAACATCGTGGCCACCGTGAAGGGTGAGGCCAACTTCGAGCAGGAGACGCTCACCCGTGTGATCGAAGCACGCGCCAAGGCCACCAGTATCCAGGTGACCCCCGAGACACTGAACGACCCCGCCGCCATGCAGCAGTTTCAAGCCGCGCAGGGTGAACTGGGGAGCGCGCTCAGCCGCCTGATGGTGGTTGTGGAGCAGTACCCCAACCTCAAGGCCAACCAAGGCTTCAGCGATTTGCGCGTGCAACTCGAAGGCACCGAGAACCGCATCACCGTGGCGCGCAACCGCTACATCCAGACCGTGCAGGAATACAACGTGCTCTCACGAAGCTTTCCGAGCAACCTCACCGCCATGGTGTTTGGCTACAAGCCCAAGGCCAACTTCCAGGTGGCCAACGAAGCGGCCATCTCCGCGCCTCCCACGGTGGACTTCAAGAAGCCATGACGCGCTTCTGGGCCCGGTGCCTGCTGGTGCTTGGGCTGTGGTTGGGGCTGGCCCTTGCGTCGGCACAGGGTCTGGTGCCGGTTCCTGCGCTCAGCGCCCGCGTGATCGACCAGACCGCCACGTTGGACGCCGCCAGCCTCGCCGCGCTGGAGGCCAAGCTTGCGGCGTTCGAACAATCCAATGGCTCGCAAGTGGTGGTTCTGATGGTGCCGACCACCGCGCCCGAGGACATCGCCGACTTTACCCAGCGCGTGGGAGATGCCTGGAAGATCGGGCGGGCCGATGTGGGCGATGGCGCCTTGTTCGTCATCGCCAAAGACGACAGGCGCCTGCGCATTGCCACGGCCAAGGCGCTTGAAGGGGCGATCCCGGACCTCATGGCGCGCCGCATCATCGACAGCGCGGTCACGCCCGCCTTTCGGCAAGGTGACTATGCCGGCGGCATCAATGCCGGGCTCGACCAGATCCTGGCGCGCATCCGCGGAGAAGAACTGCCCCTGCCCGACGCCTCCGCAGCGCAGCGTGCGGCAGCCTCCAGCGACTTTGAGTGGATGGACGCGCTGATCTTTCTCGTGTTCGCGGTGCCCATGCTTTCCGGGCTGCTGCGCGGCATGTTCGGCAACAAGCTCGGTACCCTGTTCACCGGGTTGGGCGCGGGCGCACTCGCCTGGGTGCTGACCGCGGTGGTCTGGGTGGCCATCGGCGCCGGACTGCTCGGCATGCTGGCGGCGCTGTTCATGCAGTTCCTGCCCGCCGCCTCGCTGGGCGGCTCGGGCCGTGGCGGTCGGGGGGGCTGGGGCGGCGGCGGCCTGGGCGGAGGGGGTTTTGGTGGTGGGCGCGGGGGGGGCGGGTTCAGCTCGGGGGGCGGCGGCAACTTTGGAGGCGGTGGCGCCTCGGGCGGCTGGTGAACATGAACAAGCTCCTGCGCATTTTCAAACACCGTTGGATGGATCGCTCGGACACCTGGCGCGCCGTGCCCGACGACATGGCCGAGCGCCTCGCGCGCCGCGTGGCTGCCAGCGAAGGTCGGCACACCGGCGAAGTGCGCCTGTGCGTGGAAGCGTCGCTGCCGTTGAGCTACCTTTTGCGCATGGGTCCTGAGGCGCCGTTGTCACAGGTCGTGCGCGAGCGAGCCATCACCTGGTTTGGCCGCTTGCGCATCTGGGATACCGAGCACAACAACGGTGTGTTGATCTATGTGCTGCTGGCCGAACACGCCATCGAGTTCGTGGCCGACCGGGCGCTCTCGCGCCGGGTGAGCGAAGCGCAGTGGCAAGGCATCGTTGACAGTCTCGCGCTGCGCCTGCGTGCTGGAGAATTTGAAGACGGGCTTACCCAGGCACTCGAAGAAGTGTCTGCGCTGTTGGTGCTGAATTTCCCGGCCGAGCCCGGCGCGGTGCGCTCCAACGAACTCTCCGACGCTGTGGTGCGCCGGTAAACAGACCCGCCGATCAGCCCCGACGTTTGTCCAGCGGACTGCGGCTGTTCATGACCACCTGCAGTTCTTGCTGCAGGGCCTTGTTCATCTGTGCAAAGGTCTTGAGCTTTCGGGTGGTCTCGCGAAGGCGGTCGGCCATGCGTTTGGAGATGGCCAGCAAGAGGCGCGAACCCAGCCGGGGGTCTTCCTTGAGGATGCGCATGAGCGCGGTGCGTGAGAGCACGGCGGCTGCAATGTTGGTGTTGGCCGTGCAGGTGGCCGAGCGCGGTGCGCCGTCGAGTACGCCCATTTCGCCGATCAGGTGCCCTGGACCCATGATGTTCACGACCATGCTCTCGTGCAGGCCAGGCAGCTCGTTTTCCACCGCAATGTCGCCTTCAAGCACCAGCAACATGTAGTCGGTTTGCCGAACCTCTCCCTCCTGAATGATCACGGTGCCCGCCTTGATCAACTTGGGCCGCATGTAGCCCACCACCTTGAGAGCGTCGCCCAGCGTCAGATCTGCCAGGGCCGAAGGGGTAACCAACAAGCGCGCAGCGACCTCTTCGGGTGCCAGTTCCGGGCTCTCAAAAATCGATGACATTGTCTCCGCCTTTGTTCACGGCTCCATGGTATTCGGTCAGTTACATGTTGCAGCGAACGAAGGACAAAAAAAAGACCGGCGCGAAGCCGATCTTTTCATGCGAGCCAGACCTTTGTCCGCTGCTTCATTTCTTCTGCCGGTATTTGCGCAGCGCAGCAATCTGGGCGGCCATGACCGCCAATTCGGACGTCGCCTTGGCCAGGTCGATATCGCTCTTGGCGTTCTTCAAGGCCTCTTCAGCCTGCTTGCGGGCGTCCAGCGCCTTGGCCTCGTCGAGGTCCTTGCCACGGATGGCGGTGTCGGACAACACGGTGATGTGATGCGGCTGCACTTCCAGAATGCCGCCCGCCACAAACACGAACTCCTCGCCGCCATCGGCTTTTTCGATGCGCACGGCACCAGGCTTGATGCGGGTGATAAGTGGCATGTGGCCGGGCAAAATGCCCAGTTCGCCCGCTTCACCCGGCAAGGCCACGAATTTGGCTTCCCCGGAAAAAATGGAAGCTTCGGCGCTCACCACATCGACGCGAATGGTGCTCATAGGGTCTCCTGTTGAAGGTGGTTGGAAAGCGGACGGGCAGGAAACCGGCAAAAACCGGTACCCACCGCAGCCGCTTTACGCCATCTTCTTCGCCTTCTCAAAAGCTTCGTCGATCGTGCCGACCATGTAGAACGACTGCTCTGGCAAGTGATCGCACTCGCCGGCAGTGATCATCTTGAAACCACGGATGGTCTCAGCCAGAGTCACGTACTTGCCGGGCGAGCCGGTGAACACCTCAGCGACGTGGAATGGCTGCGACAGGAAACGCTGGATCTTGCGAGCACGCGCCACAGCCAGCTTGTCTTCAGGAGCCAGTTCGTCCATGCCCAGAATGGCGATGATGTCGCGCAGTTCCTTGTAGCGCTGCAGGGTGTTCTGCACGGCACGGGCGGTCTCGTAATGTTCCTGGCCCACCACCAGCGGGTCCAACTGGCGGCTGGTGGAGTCCAGAGGATCCACAGCAGGGTAGATGCCCAGCGAAGCGATGTCACGGCTCAACACCACGGTGGAGTCCAGGTGGGCAAAGGTGGTGGCGGGCGACGGGTCGGTCAAGTCATCGGCAGGCACATACACGGCCTGGATGGAGGTGATCGAGCCGACCTTGGTGGAGGTGATGCGCTCCTGCAGGCGGCCCATCTCTTCGGCCAGCGTCGGCTGGTAGCCCACGGCGGAAGGCATGCGGCCCAGCAAGGCGGACACTTCGGTGCCGGCCAGCGTGTAGCGGTAGATGTTGTCCACGAAGAACAGCACGTCACGTCCTTCGTCGCGGAACGACTCGGCGATGGTCAGACCCGTCAGGGCCACGCGCAAACGGTTGCCCGGGGGCTCGTTCATCTGGCCGTAGACCATGGCCACTTTGGACTCACCCAGGTTCTCCAGATTCACGACACCGGAGTCGGCCATCTCGTGATAGAAGTCGTTGCCTTCGCGGGTGCGCTCGCCCACACCGGCAAACACCGAGAGGCCGCTGTGGGCCTTGGCGATGTTGTTGATGAGTTCCATCATGTTCACGGTCTTGCCCACACCGGCGCCACCGAACAGGCCCACCTTGCCGCCCTTGGCGAACGGGCAGATCAGGTCGATCACCTTGATGCCGGTTTCCAGCAGTTCTTGCGAAGGCGACAGCTCGTCATAAGCCGGGGCCTTGCGGTGGATGGAGGCGGTCAGCGCCTGGTCCACCGGGCCGCGCTCGTCGATGGGCGCGCCGAGCACGTCCATGATGCGACCCAGCGTGGCTTTGCCCACGGGCACCATGATGGGTTCAGCGGTGTTGGTCACCACCATGCCGCGGCGCAGGCCGTCGGACGAACCCAGCGCGATGGTACGGACCACGCCGTCACCCAGCTGTTGCTGGACTTCGAGCGTCAAGGCAGAGCCTTCCATTTTCAGGGCGTCGTACACGCGGGGCATCTGGTTGCGTGGGAATTCCACGTCCACGACAGCGCCGATGCACTGAACGATCTTGCCCTGAACACCGGTGTTCATTTGTGCGGTAGCTTGAGACATGAGGGGTACCTTTTCGTTTCTCGGATTCTGTTGAGCAGCTGCTTCAGACCGCTGCGGCGCCGGCGACGATTTCCGAAAGCTCTTTCGTGATCGCTGCCTGGCGGGTCTTGTTGTAGACCAGCTTGAGTTCGCTGATGACGCTGCCGGCGTTGTCGGTGGCGGCCTTCATGGCCACCATCCGCGCCGACTGCTCGGACGCCATGTTTTCTGCCACGGCCTGGTAAACCTGGGCTTCCACGTAACGCAGCAGCAGTTCATCGATGACAGCCGGTGCGTCGGGTTCGTAGATGTAGTCCCAGTCGCGACCGCCTGCGTTGTCCTGCAACTCTCCTGCGTTGAGCGGCAGCAGCTTCTCGACCACCGACTCCTGTTTCATCGTGTTGATGAACTTGGTGTAGCAGACGTAAACCGCGTTGACGCGGCCCTCGGTGTAGGCATCGAGCAAGGTCTTCACCGGGCCGATCAACTTGTCCAGATGCGGCGTGTCGCCCAGACCGGTCACGCTGGACACGACCTTGGCACCGATGCGGTTCATGAACGCCAGGCCCTTGTTGCCAATGGCCACGACCTCAGCGGTCTGGCCCTGGGCCTGCAGGTCCTTGAGCTGGGTGGTCACCGCGCGCAGCACGTTGGTGTTCAAACCACCGCACAGACCCTTGTCGGTCGTCACCACCACGAAACCTGCGACCTTGGCGTCGTTGGTCTGCATGAAGGGGTGCGTGTACTCGGGGTTGGCGCGGCTGAGGTTGCCGGTGATCTGGCGCACTTTCTCCGCGTAAGGGCGGGCCGCACGCATGCGTTCCTGCGCCTTGCGCATCTTGGAGGCGGCGACCATTTCCATGGCTTTGGTGATCTTCTTGGTGTTCTCCACCGATTTGATCTTGCCGCGTATTTCCTTGCCTGCTGCCATTGTGTTTCCTCTGAGAAGTCAATGGGCCGGATCAGTAGGTGCCGGTTTTCTTGAAGTCGGCAATGGCTGCTGCCAGTTGGGCTTCGGCGTCTTGGCACTCTTTCTTGAATGCCTTCTTTGCGTCGCTGTCATCTGCCTTGGCAGGCTTGACATCCCACTTCGCGCCGTTCTTCTCCATCGTCACCAGCAGGGCCGCGTGCTTGTCTTTCAGGAAA
>JANPKR010000109.1:0-1879 GCA_031426175.1 Hydrogenophaga sp.
GCGCAGATTCTCGTGGCTGATGCGCTGGCTGCGGGTGAGCAGCGAGTAGGCGAACTGCTCCACTTCCATGCCGGTGTAGCGGTCCACGTTCTCGAACCACTCGGTGGAGTTGCGCGCGGCGTTCTGGATCTTGAGCACCTCCACGCTGCGCCGTGCCTCGTAGCCGCTCAGAACCTCGGCCACGTCGGCGTTCCCGTGGAGGGTGAATTCGTTGGCCAGGTCGATCGCGTCTTCAAGCGCGAGCTTGGTGCCACTGCCGATGGAGAAGTGGGCTGTGTGGGCAGAGTCACCCATGAGCACGATGGGGATCTGGCGCCCGGCCACGTCCAGCCGATGTACCCAGGTCTTGCAGATCACGCGCGGAAAGCGGATCCAGTTGGCCGAGCCCCGCAGGTGCTGCGCGTTGCTGATGAGAGCGTGCCCTTCCAGCCGGTCGGCGAACAGCTTCTCGCAAAACGCCACGCCTTCGGCCTGCGCCATCTGGTCGATGCCGTGTGCTTTCCACACCGCTTCGGGCGTCTCCACGATGAAGGTCGAGGTCTCCCCGTCGAACTTGTAGGCGTGCGCCTGGAACCAGCCGTGCTCGGTCTGCACAAAGTCGAACGTGAAGGCGTCAAAGGTCTTTTTGGTGCCGAGCCAGACAAAGCGGCAGTCGCGCGTGTCGATATCGGGCTGGAAGATCTCGGCGTAGCGGGTGCGGATGCGGCTGTTGAGACCGTCGCTGGCGATCACGAGATCGGCGTTGTACTGCGCGGCGAGAGCCTGATCGTCGGCCACATCGGTCTCGAACACCAGGTTCACGCCCAAAGCGATGCAACGGTCTTGAAGGATGTTGAGCAGCTTCTTGCGCCCGATGCCGCAGAAGCCATGGCCGCCCGAGCGCACGCGACCGCCCTTGTAGAACACCTCGATGTCGTCCCAGTGGTTGAAGGCCTCGCCGATCAGCGCGGCCGATTCGGGGTCGGCCGCGCGCAGGTTGCTCAGGGTCTGGTCAGAGAGCACCACGCCCCAGCCGAAGGTGTCGAACGGTCGGTTGCGCTCGACCACAGTGACGGTGAGCGAAGGATCGCGTCGCTTCATCAGCAAGGCGAAGTACAGGCCAGCCGGGCCTCCGCCGATGCACAGGATTCTTTGGAGTGCCGAGTCTGAAGTGTTCATGTCTAATTAGTTTAGACCTGAAATATTCAGCTTCAATCGGGTTTACCCGCACCGCCGCGTATCCCCGCCCGTATGGAGTACTTTGGTGCAACAATGAAGCGCAGCCCCAAGGAGGCAAACATGTCCGTCTACCGATTCAAATCCCGTGAAACCGGCGATCTGGTGATGCTGGCCCAGCACGGCAAGCGCCTCCTGGAAATTCTCGGCAAAGACCCGTCGGGTCCCGGTGTGGTGATGCATCAGCAGATGCCCGCAGCCATCCAGGCGATCCGGGACGCCATCGTGCTCGAAGAGGCTGATCAGAAAAAGCAGATCGAAGAGTCGGCGGCCCGCGGCGATGCGGCGCCCGTGTTCGATCAGGTAAGCCTGCGCATGCGCAGCGCGCCGTTCATCGAGATGCTGCAGCGGTGCGAGACGGCCGGGGTGGACATCGTCTGGGGGGTCTAGAAGACGCACCCCCCGCGAGAGCGGGAGCACCCCCCGAGCGGCTTCGCCGCTCCCCCCCTCTCTCGCCTTCGGCGGGAGGAGGGCGACACCTGGGGCCGGCGGAGCCGGACCCTCGGTGTCCCTGGGGTGGGCACGCGCGCCGGAGCGCAATGCCTTCACCAAGAGATGCCACGGAACCGGCTTTGCCGGGCCGTAGGCATCGCCCCCTGTCAGGGGGTCGCGCGCAGCGCGGCGGGGGTCAATCCACTTTGGCGCCGGACGCCTTCACCACCGG
>JANPKR010000110.1:0-2800 GCA_031426175.1 Hydrogenophaga sp.
ATTTACTCGGCACGTCCGGGCGTGGTGATCGGCAAGAAAGGCGAAGACATCGAGAAGCTGAAGAAAGAACTGACCGCCAAGTTGGGCGTGCCGGTTGCGGTCAACATCGAAGAAGTGCGCAAGCCCGAAATCGATGCCAAGCTGATCGCCGACAGCATCACGCAGCAGCTCGAAAAACGCATCATGTTCCGCCGCGCCATGAAACGCGCGATGCAGAACGCGATGCGCCTGGGCGCACAGGGTATCAAGATCATGTCGTCGGGCCGCTTGAACGGCATCGAAATCGCACGTTGCGAGTGGTACCGCGAAGGTCGCGTGCCGCTTCACACCCTGCGCGCCGACATCGACTACGGCACGTCCGAAGCCAAGACCACCTACGGCATCATTGGTGTCAAGGTCTGGGTCTACAAGGGCGACACCCTGGGTCGCAACGATGCGCCCGTGGCTGCCGAGCCCCGTGCCGAAGAAGAGCGCCGCCCCCGTGGTCCGCGCCGCGAGCGTCCAGCAGGTCCTCCTGCACGCGCTGCGGTTCGTCGCCCCGGTGCCAACGCCGCTCCAGCCGATGGCAGCGACAAGCCTGCCGAAGCCACGACCGGTACCGAAACCAAACCCGCCGTTAAGCGCGTTCGCAAAGACGCCGCGCCCGCATCTGCAGCTGCGGACGGCAAAGGAGAATAAACATGTTGCAACCTGCTCGCCGCAAATTCCGCAAGGAACAAAAAGGCCGCAATACCGGTGTCGCCACCAGCGGCGCCACCGTCGCGTTCGGTGACTTCGGTCTGAAGTCCACCGACCGTGGCCGTCTGACGGCCCGCCAGATCGAAGCCGCGCGTCGCGCGATTTCCCGTCACGTCAAACGTGGCGGCCGCATCTGGATCCGTGTGTTCCCGGACAAGCCGATCTCCCAGAAACCTGCTGAAGTCCGCATGGGCAACGGCAAGGGTTCCGTGGAGTACTACGTGGCCGAGATCCAGCCCGGCAAGGTGCTGTACGAGATCGTCGGTGTGCCAGAAGAGCTGGCCCGTGAGGCGTTCCAGTTGGCCGCCGCCAAACTTCCCTTGCGCACCACGTTCGTGACGCGCTTGTTGGGTCAGTGATTCAGGAGAACACAAGATGAAAACTGCTGAACTGCGCCAAAAGGATGTGGCCGGCCTCGAAGCCGAAGTGAAATCGCTGCAAAAGGCCCACTTTGGTCTGCGCATGCAAAAAGCCACGCAACAACTCAACAACAACGCCGTGCTGGGCGACACCCGCCGCGCCATCGCTCGTGCCAAGACCATTCTTGCCGAGAAGCAGCGCACCGCGGCTTCGGCCAAATAAGGAGTGACCATGACGGAAGCTAAAACATCCCTCAAGCGCACCTTGATCGGCAAGGTCGTCAGTGACAAGCGCGCCAAGACCGTGACGGTTCTGGTTGAGCGCCGTGTGAAGCACGAGCTCTACGACAAGATCGTGGCCAAGTCGAGCAAGTACCACGCCCATGACGAAAAGGGCGAGTACAAGACCGGCGACATGATCGAAATCACCGAGAGCCGTCCGCTGTCGAAGACGAAAAACTGGGTCGCCACCCGCTTGGTCCAAAAAGCCGAGCTGGTTTAAGCGCGATTCGCGCTGCTCGCAGCGCTGAACTGAAAAGCGACCGACAATGCCGGTCGCTTTTTCTTTTTCCGGGCTCGGTTTCCCGATCCCCCACCCCCGGCCTACAAGCCCATAACCACGAGGAGCACAGCATGATTCAGGTTGGCGAGAAAATCCCGGCGGCAACGTTGATGGAGTACAGCGAAGTCGAAGGCAACGGGTGCAGCATCGGCCCCAACGCCGTGGACGCCCACAAGGCAGCCGCTGGCAAGACGGTTGCCGTGTTCGCGCTGCCTGGCGCTTTCACCCCGACCTGTTCGGCCAAGCACGTGCCCGGTTTTGTGGAGCACGCTGCCGACTTCAAGGCAGCGGGCGTCGACGAAATCTGGTGTCTGAGCGTGAATGATGCGTTCGTGATGGGCGCTTGGGCGCGTGACCAGAAGACCGGCGACAAGGTGCGGATGCTGGCCGACGGCAGTGCAGACTTCGCCAAGGCCACGGGTCTCACGCTGGACCTGACGGGTCGTGGCATGGGATTGCGCAGTAACCGTTATTCAATGTTGATCAAGGACGGCGTGGTCAAGGCGTTGAACGTCGAGGCGCCGGGCAAGTTCGAGGTGAGTGACGCGGCCACGTTGCTGGCCCAGGCCAAAGCTGGCGTCTGAGCGCGGGTTGCGCCCAGAAAGAAGCCGCTGGTGGTGACATCAGCGGCATTTTTGCGTCTGATTGACAGCGCCTCTTTGGATCGAGGGCGGGCCGATGGGAGTCGTCAGAGATCCACCTTGAGGTAGTGCGCCCCGGGAATCGGGTTGTGATAGTAAGGCGCCACCTCCACAAAACCCGACTCCTGGTACAGCGCCCGGGCAGTCTCCATGTCGCTGAGCGTGTCCAGCAACATGGTGGTGTAGCCGGCCAGGCGGGCGTCGGACATGACCTGCTCCACCAGCAGGCGGCCCAGGCCAAATCCGCGGAACGCTCGGCGCACGAACAAGCGCTTCATCTCGCAGGCGTTGAGGTGGTCGGTGTTGAGCAACGGGCGGAACGCGCAACAACCCGCAGGTTCGCCACCGACCAGGGCCACAAACACAGAGCCTGCGGGCGGTGTGTATTCGCCGGGCAGCTGGGCCAGTTCGGCATCGAATCCCTGAAAGCACAGGTCAATCCCCATGTCGGACTGGTAGTCGAGAAACAGGGAGCGGACCGTGTGCAGGTCGTCGGGAAA
>JANPKR010000111.1:0-4994 GCA_031426175.1 Hydrogenophaga sp.
CGGGCGCGCGCCGAGCTGGCCAGCACCGGGCAGGTGGCCTTGGTGGCACGGTTGGAGCTGCTGCGCTGCGCCACGCGGGTGGCCAGTCTGGTGGTGGAGCCTTGCGCCGGGTTTGATGCGCTGGCAGAGGACGCCGCGCCGGCCGAGCAGGCCTACGCGCGCTACCTGGCGGGCACGGCGCAGGCGGGGGATGCGGCGCTGTTGCCCGAGGTGCACCGCGCCCTGTTGGGCAACGCTTCACCCGACACAGCGCTCGCATCGATCCAGGACCCGCTGTCGCGACTGGTGGCCGCCGGTGTGCTGTTTCGCAGCGGGCGTGCCACGCCCGGCGTGATCGCCACCGCGGTGGATACCGCGTCTGCACGCGGCTGGCGACGGCCCTTGCTGGCCTGGCTGCAGGTGCAGCAACAACGCGCGCAGACGGCCGGCGATGCGGCTGCCGCTGCTGGATTGCAGCGGCGCATCGACCTGGTGGCGCCGCCGCGCTGATTCAGCGCATCGGAATCGCGGTGCCCGCAGGCAGTGGCACGGCGGTGATGCTGTTGTCGGGCGAGCCTTCGATCACGCGGTCGGAGTAGCTCAGGTAGACCAGGGTGTTGCGTGTCTTGTCGACCATGCGCACCACTTGCAGCTTCTTGAACAGGAATGAGGTGCGCTCGGTGAACACCACTTCCTGTTGTTTCATGGGGTCGCCCACGAACGACACGGCACCCACCTGCTTGCATTCGATGCTGGCGTCCGACGTGTCCTCGGCCAAACCCAGACCACCCTTGATGCCGCCGGTCTTGGCGCGCGACACATAGCAGGTGACCCCCTTGACCTTGGGATCGTCAAAGGCTTCGACCACGATCTTGTGGTCGGGCCCGAACAGCTTGAACACGGTGTCTACCTCGCCGATGGCTTGTGCATGCACCGCCGAGGTGGCGAAGAGCAGACCCAGCGCCAGGCCAGGCGCGGAGAAGGAAGGGTGCAACGGGTTCATGGTGACTTTCAAAAAGGGGAGGTTGATCAGGTACCGGCCAGAGGCCGCAGCACGCCGAGTGCAAACGGCAGGCTCACGATGCCCAGCAAGGTGGACAGCGTGACCAGTCCCGCCACGTAAGGCCCGTTGTAGCCCATGCGCGCGGCCAGCACATAACAGCTGGACGCGGTGGGCACGGCCGAAAACATCAGGAGGATGGTCGTTTGGGTCGGGTCCAGGCGGAACAGCAGGGCCAGCCCGAGCGCCATGACCGGCATGCCCAGGTGCTTCACCGCCAGCACCAGGCCACCCAGCGTCTTGGCACTGGCCAGCATGCCGAACTGCATGCCCGCGCCTGCGGCCATCAGGCCCAGGGCCAGCGAGGCCTGGCCGATGCGGTTGACCGTGGGCTCCAGCCAGAACGGCATGGAAAAACCCAGCAGGTTGGCCACCAGGCCAGAGACCGTGCCCACGATCAGCGGGTTGCGCACCAGCTCTCGGGCAAAGCCCTTGTTGGCGTGGCGCGCCATGGGCCACACCGCGCCCACGTTGAACAGCGGCACGCACACACCGATGAGCACCGCGATCATCAGCAGGCCGGGCGGCCCGGCGACCTTTTCGGCCAGGGCCAGCGCAATGAAGGAGTTGAAGCGAAAGCCCACCTGTGCGCTGGCCGCGTGCAGGCGCACGTCAAGGTGTTTGCCAATCCAGGGCCAGTGGGGCAACGAGTACGACAACGCGATGCCGCACAGGCCAAGCGAGATGCCGGCGCCCATGAGACTGGAGGCCTGGCTCAGATCGAGCGGACTCTTCACGATGCTGTGGAACAGCAGCACCGGAAACAGAAAGTAATACACGAGGCTCTCCACCTGTTCCCACACCTTTCGGTTGAGGGCGGTGAAGCGGCACACCAGGTAGCCGCAAAGGATGAGCGAGAAATCGGGGAAGAGCAGTTGGGCGAAATTCACGGCTTGAGCATAGCGTGCGCATCCGGGTGTTCAGGGGTTTCCACTTATGTAGTTGTCCCATGTTCATGGGCCTGCCCAGCAGCTACATTGCAGACTCGCATCGCGCAGCCTCACCCCGGCCACGCGCATCAGGCCGACCCCGGCCTGCCTTCATCGATATCCCAAGCAAGGAGCAAGTCTCATGGTTTCTCGTCGTCAACTGGTTGCAATCGGTCTGGCTTCTGCCGCCGTGGTGGTGGGTGGGTCCGCGTGGGCCCAGGCCTACCCCAACAAGGTCATTCGCCTTCAAGTTCCATTTGCACCTGGCGGCACCACCGACATCATTGCGCGGGTCATGTCGGAGTCCCTTGGCAAGGCCCTGGGCCAGAACATGATCGTGGAGAACAAGGCCGGTGGCGGCGGTGTGGTGGGGGCGCTGGAGCTGTCGCGCGCCGCTGCCGATGGCTACATCCTGGGCATGGCCACGGTGTCCACCACCGCAGCCAACCCGGCGATCAATCCCAAGATTCCGTACAACACGCTCACCGATTTCACACCCATCATCAACATTGCCGCCACGCCCAACGTGATCGCGGTGCACCCCAGCTTCCCGGCCAAAGACTACCAGGGCTTCGTCGCCGAAATCAAGAAGAACCCGGGCAAATACAGCTACGCCACCTCGGGCACCGGTGGCATCGGTCATCTGCAGACCGAGCTGTTCAAGAGCCTGACCAACACCTTCATCACACACATTCCCTACCGTGGTGCTGGCCCTGCGCTCAACGACACCGTGGGTGGCCAGGTGCCGATCATTTTTGACAACCTGCCCTCCGCGTTGCCCTTCATCCGCGATGGCCGCCTGATCGCCATCGTGGTGGCAGCGCCCCAGCGCGTGCCCAGCATGCCCAACGTGCCCACCTTCAAGGAAGTGGGCCTGGAGCCGGTGAACCGCATGGCCTACTACGGCCTGATCGGCCCCAAGGGTCTGCCTCAGGAAGTGGTGGACAAGATTTCCAGCGCCACCAAGCAGGCGCTGACCGACCCGGCTGTGAAGAAGCGCGTGGAAGACACCGGCTCGCTGATCGTCGCCAACACACCGGCCGAATTCTCGGCGCAGATCAAGGCCGAGTTCGAGGTCTACAAGGACGTGGTCGCCAAGCAGAAGCTCAAGCTGGAGTGATGGACCCGGCCCTGGCATCGACCAGCGAGGACCTTGCCGGGGCTTTTGTCGACGCGCTCTGGCTCGAAGAAGGCCTCTCGCGCAACACGCTGGACGCCTACCGGCGTGATCTGGTGCTTCTGGGCCAGTGGTTGGCCGGGCAAGGCAAGACCCTGCCCGAGACCACCGAGGCCGATCTGAACGGCTATTTCAGCGAACGCCACGGCCAGACGCGCGCCACCACCGCCAATCGCCGGCTCACCGTGTTCAAGCGCTACTTTCGCTGGGCGCTGCGCGAACGGTTCATCACTGCCGACCCGACACTGCGCCTCGCGCCCGCGCGCCAGGCACTGCGCGTGCCCAAGACGATGTCGGAAGCGCAGGTGGAGGCTTTGCTGAATGCGCCTGATGTGGGCACACCGCTGGGTCTGCGAGACCGGTGCATGCTCGAACTCATTTACGCCAGTGGCCTGCGGGTGAGCGAACTGGTGACGCTCAAGACCTGGCACGTGGGCATGAACGAGCAGGTGCTGCGCATCACCGGCAAGGGCAACAAGGAGCGACTCGTGCCGTTCGGCCAGGTGGCCGGGCAATGGCTGCAGCGCTACCTGGAGCAGGGGCGTGGCGGGATCCTGAACGGGCTGCAGAGCGAAGACCTGTTCGTCACCTCGCGCGGATCGCGCGCTGGCGAAGCCATGACGCGCGCCATGTTCTGGCAACTGGTGAAGAAATACGCGCTGGCCGCCGGCATCACCGCTCCCATTTCACCCCACACGTTGCGCCATGCGTTCGCCACCCACCTGCTCAACCACGGTGCCGATTTGCGCGCGGTGCAGATGCTTCTCGGCCACGCCGACATTTCCACCACCACCATCTACACCCACGTGGCTCGGGAGCGTCTCAAGACCATCGTCGCGCAGCACCATCCGCGGGGTTAGTTCTTGACCGGACCCCAGAGTTGTTCAAGGCGTGCATCGCGCCCACAACTCGTGCGGTAGTACTTGTAGCGAATCGGGTTCTTCAGATAGTAGTCCTGGTGGTAGTCCTCGGCCGCGTAAAACGTGCTGGCGGGCACCACCTGCGTGACGATGGGCTCCTTGAACGGCTTGCTTTTCTCCAGCGCGGCCAGCGAACGTTTCACCACGTCCGCCTGCGCCGCATCGTGCGTGAAGATGGCCGTGCGGTAAGGGTTGCCGGTGTCGCAGAACTGGCGGTCTTTGGTGGTGGGGTCGATGGTGCGCCAGAACTTCTCCACCAGCGTGGCGTAGCTCACCTTGGCTGGGTCGAACACAATTTCCACCGCTTCGGCGTGGCCCGTGCCGTTGCGAGACACCTGCTGGTAGGTGGGGTTGGCTGTCGTGCCGCCGATGTAGCCCGAGGTGGTGGAGATCACGCCGGGGACCTTGTCGAAGTCGGCCTCCACACACCAGAAGCAGCCGCCGGCAAACGTGGCCCTGGCGGTGACTGGTGCCGTTTGCGCGTGGGCAGCGCCCGCAGACAACAGCATCGATGCCAGAAGACCACTCAGCCAGGCGGCGCTCATGCGGCCGCCTTGAAGGTGAGCGCAACGCCGTTGTTGCAATAGCGTTTGCCACTGGGTTTGGGGCCGTCGTTGAACACGTGGCCCTGGTGACCGTCGCAGCGCACGCAGTGGTATTCGGTGCGCGGGAAGATCGCCTTGTAGTCGGTCTTGGTGCCCAGCGCGCCGGCCAGCGGCGTGTGAAAGCTCGGCCAGCCGGTGCCGCTCTCGTACTTGGTGTCGGACGAGAACAGCGGCAGATCGCAGCCCGCGCAGTGGTAGGTGCCTTTGCGCTTCTCGGCGTTGAACGGGCTGCTGCCCGGGCGCTCCGTGCCTTCTTCGCGCAGCACGTCGAACTGGGCGGGCGTCAGGCGCTTTTTCCACTCGGCTTCGCTGAGCTTCCAGGGA
>JANPKR010000112.1:0-4719 GCA_031426175.1 Hydrogenophaga sp.
GCACGGCCCAGCTCGTTCGGAATGAAGGCCAGCACTTCACCGGCGGCCGAGAGCAGCACGCCGGTGCCGATCACGCTGACCACCACCGCCGTGCCCACGCCCACCGACACGGCCGAGGCCGCGCGCCCCGAGATCTGCACGCTGGCGCGCGCACCGTCCGACACCCGCTCCAGCACATAGACCGTGCCGCTGGCCGTGACCTCCACCGCCTTCACCACCAGCGCTGCACCAGCCACCGAGAACGCCACCGGCACCACGCTCACCGCCGCCGCACCGACCGAGGCCGCGCCGACCACCGAGGCCACGGGCAGGGCGGACAGAGCCACCGACGCTTCGCTCTGCGCGCGGGCCGGGCCCGCCGCCAGCGTCAAGGCCATCGCCACCGCGGCGCTCAGGGCGCGCCAGGAAAAGTGTGTTGTGTTCATGTTCAAGCTCCTTGAAAAAACGGGATGGGAGGTCATTCGGCGGCAGCAGCGCGCTCGTTCAACGCCTGCTGACGACCCGCCATCTCGCCGCGCACGCGGGTCTCGCTCAGGTCGGCCTCGTGCCGATCGCGCAGCGTCTTGGCAAGCGTGAAGGCCGAGGTCACCAGGTACAGCCAGCTCACGCCGAGGTAAGCGCGGTAGGTGTCGTTGATCTCCATCCGCAACAGGCCCCAGCCAGTCAGGCCCATGGCCACCGCAAAACCGCCCCACACCACGAGGCGCCACATCGGCGTCTCGGGCACACCGGCGAGCGTGGCCTGGTGGCTGTCGCGCACGGCCTTGGACAACACGAAGACGGTGGACAGACAGAACACATAACCCATCACCATGAAGGCCCGGTCCAGCGCCTGCCCCGGCAGGTAAGCCAGGCCGGTGGCGCAAAGGAAGACCGCCACGCCGAATGAGGCCCAGACCTGGAACTGCCAGGCGCGGGTGTCGCGCGTCACGATGAGGGGGGATCGGTTCGAGGCCATGAAAAAACCTTTGCGGTTGTTGAAGGTGGCGCGATGGTGGAGCGGCGGCCACCGAAAGGGCGCAGGATTTTGTTCTGGTGGATATCAGAAATCTATTGGGTATCAAATTTCGAGACTTCCTGGGATCTGCAACCCCGTCACCATCTTTGGTCTACTTCGAAGACAACTTTGCCGCCTGCCCGCTGTCTTACCCTGCATATGAAAAATCTCCTGCTCTGCTTCACCTGCCTGCTGTTCACCGTGGGCGCATCGGCGCAAGCGCTCTGGCAAGGGGTTCCCGTGGGCGCCACCCCAAACGAGGTGAGAGCGCTGGTGCCCGAGGCTCAGGCCAGCACCAACACCCCTTCGGCCACCGGCGAATCCGTGCAACTGGAGATCCCGGCCTTTGAGCTGGCAGGGGCTGCGTTCAGGGTGTCGTTTGTGTTCAAGGGCGACCGGCTGCAGCGCATCACGCTGCTGGCCAATGCCGGCTCGGCCGCGGAGGCCCGCGCTTTGGGTCAGCGGCTCACCACCTCGCTGCGATCGCGTTACGGTCTGGAGATGAGCACCAAAAGCCGCGGCGCCACCTCGTCTCTGACCATCGACCGCCAGTGGAACTTTCGGCGAACCGTGGTGCATCTGGAGGTGGTGGACGGGACCTTTGTGCGGCTGGACTACAGCGGCCAGACTCCCGTGCGCAACAACCGGCTGTGAGGTATGGCGGCTGTCGCGGCCATGTAACTGGATTCACAGATAATTGAAACCAAATTACACCCGGGCAGGTTCAAGCCCGACCTTCCACCGACAGGAGACACATTTCATGCCCATGCGCGCCACCAAGATCGTTGCCACCCTTGGCCCCGCTTCCAGCCACCCGGACCTGCTCGAAGCCATGATCCGCGCCGGTGTGAATGTGGTGCGGCTGAACTTCTCTCACGGCACGGCGCAGGACCACATCGACCGCGCGACACTGGTGCGCGAAGCCGCCCAGCGCGCGGGGCGGGAGGTCGGCATCATGGCCGACCTGCAGGGCCCCAAGATCCGCGTGGGCAAGTTTGCCGAAGGCAAAGTGATGCTGGTTCCGGGCGAAAAGTTCGTGCTTGACGCTTCACGCACCGAGCCCGGCAACATTGAAGGCGTGGGGCTGGACTACAAGGAACTGCCGCGCGATGTGCGGGCCGGCGACACGCTGCTGCTCAACGACGGCCTGATTGTGCTGACCATCGACAAGGTGGTGGGCCCGGCGGTGCACACCACGGTGAAACTGGGCGGCGAGCTGTCCAACAACAAGGGCATCAACAAGCAGGGCGGGGGCCTCACCGCGCCCGCCCTGACCGCCAAGGACATGGACGACATCAAGACCGCCATGGGCTTGATGGCCGACTACGTGGCGGTGAGTTTTCCGAAAAACGCCACCGACATGGAACTGGCGCGCCAGCTCTGCAACGTGGCTGGCGCGGCCACCGGTCACAAGCCTGCGCTGATCGCGAAGATCGAACGTGCCGAGGCGATTCCCGAACTCGCCAACATCCTGAAGGTGTCCGACGGCATCATGGTCGCGCGCGGTGATCTTGCGGTGGAAGTGGGCAACGCAGCGGTGCCCGGCCTGCAGAAGCACATGATCCGTCTCGCCCGTGAGATGGACAAGGTGGTGATCACCGCCACGCAGATGATGGAGTCGATGATCGTCAACCCGGTACCCACGCGCGCCGAGGTGAGCGACGTGGCCAATGCGGTGCTTGACGGCACCGATGCGGTGATGTTGAGCGCCGAAACAGCCGCCGGCAAATACCCGCTGGAAACCGTGATGGAAATGGCCAACATCTGCCAGGAAGCCGAGAAGGCCGAGTACAGCGAGCTCGGCGCAGACTTCAAGGGCAAGACCTTCAAGCGCATCGACCAGTCGATCGCCATGGGGGCGCTGTTCACGGCGCACCACCTGGGCGCCAAGGCCATCGTGGCGCTGACCGACTCGGGCTCGACCGCGCTGTGGATGAGCCGGCACAACGTGCGCATGCCGATCTACGCCATGACGCCCAACCTCTCGACCCAGCGCCGCATGACGCTTTACCGCAACGTGCGCCCGCTGCTGATGGACAACAGCGCCGACCGCGACTCCGCGCTGGCCGACGCCGAAGCCCACTTGAAGAAACGCGGCATCGTGCAGACCGGCGATGTGTACGCCATCACCGTGGGCGAACCCATGGGCCAGGCCGGCGGCACCAACACGCTGAAGATCTGCCGCGCAGGCTGAATCCAAGGACCGCCGGGCTGCGTACCTGTCTGAACAACCAGGCCCCTTCGGTCATTGCCCTCCATGCCCAAGCTTTTTTCTCCCCGCCGTCGCTGGCTCAGCCTGCTTGGGTTGGCCCCCTTGCTGCAGGCCTGCTCACCGATCCGCCTGATCAACGCCACGGTGCCGTCGAACACCCACACCGTGCTGCGCGACGAGGCCTACGGCAGCGCCGCACGCCAGCGCATGGACGTGTACCTGCCGGTGAACCAGGCGCCCGACGCGCCGATCGCCGTGTTCTTCTACGGCGGCAGCTGGAGCAGCGGTGAGCGAGCCGACTACAAGTTCGTGGGCGAGGCGCTGGCCTCGCGCGGCATCGTCACCGTGATCGCCGACTACCGCCTGAGCCCCGAGGTGCGTTACCCGGTGTTCTTGCAGGACTGCGCGCAGGCGGTGCGCTGGGCGCGCGACAACGCGCAGCGCCTGGGCGCTTCCCCGGCACGCCTGTTTGTCACCGGCCACAGCGCGGGCGCCTACAACGCGGCCATGCTCGCGCTCGACGCGCGCTGGCTGGCCGAGGTGGCCATGCAGCCGGGCGAACTCGCGGGATGGGCCGGCCTGGCCGGGCCATATGACTTTCTGCCCATCGGCATTCCTGATGTGCAGCGCGCCTTCAACTGGCCCGATACCCCGGCCAATTCGCAGCCGCTGTTCCACGCAAATGCGGGCACGGGTCTGAAGCACCGCGTGTTGCTGCTGGCCGCCAAAAGCGACACACTGGTCAACCCGCAACGCAACACCTTGGCCATGGCACAGGCACTTCAACAGCGCGGAACGCCGGTCGAACTGGAGCTGTTCGACCGCGTCAGCCACGTGACGTTGATCGGCGCGATGGCCCCGCCGCTGCGCGGGCTGGCCCCGGTGCTGGACCGCTTCAGCGGATTCCTGAGGCAGCGCCCGACCTGAGGCGTTTGAGCCCGGTGTGCCTGGCGCCGTAAAATCCCCGGTTACCGACCGGTTACCAACTGACTTAAGGGATTCTCATGGCGCTCGTTTCCATGCGCGAACTGCTCGACCACGCGGCCATCCACGGCTACGGCATTCCAGCGTTCAACGTCAACAACCTCGAACAGGTGCAGGCCGTCATGTCGGCAGCCCACGAAGCCGGCGCGCCGGTGATCCTGCAGGCCAGCGCCGGGGCGCGCAAATACGCCGGTGAGCCGTTCATCAAGCACCTGATCCAGGCGGCGGTGGAGATGTACCCCCACATCCCGCTGGTGATGCACCAGGACCACGGCCAGAACCCGGACGTGTGCCAGGGCGCCATCAATCTGGGCTTCAGCTCCGTGATGATGGACGGCAGCCTGGAAGGCGACGGCAAGACCATCGCCAGCTACGAATACAACGTCGACGTCACCCGCAAGGTGGTGGACATGGCGCACAAGCTGGGCGTGACGGTGGAAGGTGAACTGGGCTGCCTGGGCAGCCTGGAGACCATGCAGGGCGACAAGGAAGACGGCCACGGCACCGACGCGGTGATGACGCGCGA
>JANPKR010000113.1:0-3471 GCA_031426175.1 Hydrogenophaga sp.
GGCCAGTTGCCGTCGTCGGTGTCGTCCTGACGCCAGAAGTGTTGGACCCGCGTGCGGCCTTGTGGATTGAGGAACACCTGGTTGGCAAACGCGAGTCCGCCGTCGATCACACCCAGCACCTTGCCGCTGAGCCGATCGGGCGCCACCACGGGGTCCGATCCGGGCGTGCAGGGGTCGTGGATGGGCTGCGTGTGGTGGCCCACCGGCAGGCCCAGCTCATAACGCTGGATCAAGCCGCGAAGCTGCGGGTCGGTGCGCAGTTTCTTGAAGAACTTGGGCTTCGCATGCGCGGTGCAGAAGCGCAGCGCGGGCAGGTTGAGGTACACGCGCGGGATCTGCAGCCATTTGACGTTGGAGGCGTCCACCAGCGCCGGCACACTGGCGCCGGGTGTGAGTTCAATGACGATGGGCAACCACTTCGGCGGTTTGCCCTTGGGTTCCACGCGGTAGCCGGCGAACCGGTCAGCCTCGGCCCAGGCCAGATAGGGGTCTTCCCCGTCAATCGCGCCCGGCGCGCCCCAGTGAATGCCGGTGAATTCGCCGGTGGGCAGCGGGGACCAACCCGCGCTCATTCGAGGTCCCTTCGTGCTTCGCACTGCGGGGCGAGCTTGCTTGAGGCGGCCCGGCGCCGCGCTCATGCCCACTCCTTGAGCGCTTCCTCCCAGAGCCAGGCCACCAGAGGTGCGTTGCCCACACCCGTGGTGCTGGCCGATCGGGTGTAGGCGTGGCCGCTGGTGTGGTCCATCGACTGGTGCAGGCTGAAGTCCAGCGGTTCGCCGTTGGGGCCTTCAAACAGGCGGCCGTCAAAACCACGCTCGTGCACCTTGGTGCCGTTGGCGCGCGCCACCAGAAATTCGGCGAGCGCTGTGCCGAGCAGGCGCCCGCAGGCGCTGTCCACAGGAAAGTGCACGCCGGCCACCACGCGGTTGGAGGCGATGCGCGCGGCCAGTCGCTGCAGTTGTTCGCGGCTTTCGGTGCCGTTGGGTGTGCCGCTCGTGGGCAAGGCCGCGTTGAGCAGTGCCTCCAGCAGCACGGCAAAAGCGAACGCTTCGGTGGCGTGGCCACTGGGCCAGCTGCCGTGCCCCGGGGTTTCGATCATGGGCTGGATCTGCGGCGACATCGCCACCGGGCGCAGGCTGGCGAAGATGTGCTTGAAGCGCATCTCCACATGCACACACAGCTTGAACATGAGGTCCAGGAGCTGCAATGTCTTTTTATGGCGGTGCGAGGTGAGACCAACCACCGAAGACCAGAACGCCACTGGCAGTCCCATCTGCGCCACGATCTCGGCTGCGCGGTCGGCCCGCAAATCGGCGTAAGCGGCCAGCAGGTCGAGCTGCTTCTTGAACTGCGACTTGGTGGGCGCGCGCAGCTTCACCAGGGGTTTGCGCTGGATGTTGCTGGCCTGCAGGTTGGCGAACTCCAGCATCGCTTCTTTGGGGCCGCTGCGCGTTCTGAAGAGCAGGCCCTCGACGAGTTCGGTGAAGCACGCTTCGACGCGTGGTCCATCAGCCCACAGCGCGAGGTTGGCGGGTTTGTCGAAGGCGGGTTCATTGACGTGCAGGTTCGCACCGATGAACGGGCCAACGATGGCAGCGCGACTGATGATGAGAGCATCCGAATTCACAACCGCACTGGCTGTTCCTCCGCTTGTGCCGCCACTGGTTCCTCCGCTCGTGCCGCCGCTGGTTCCCCCACTTGTGCCTCCACTCGTACCACCACTGGTTCCACCACTCATAGTTCCTCCATTTGGTTAGTTGCTGCGTAATCCGAGATTGGACAGAGCATTTGCGACCCGCTGGCGCAAGGGGCTCTGGCTGCCCGCCGAAAGATAGTGGTCGAGGGTCAGGTTGGGCTGCATGCTCAACAGAAGCTTCAGCGACTCTTTTGCATCGTCCACCGCGCCAAGCTCGTACTGCGCCACCAGAAGGCAACGGATGGTTGGCAGGTGGTAACGGTTCTTTTGCAGCGACGCGCGACAGAACCGGACCGAGTCTTCCCAGTGGCACATGGCAGCATGACTCGCAGCAAGCATCATCTCGAAGTAGTACTTCTGCGGATCAAGTGGGGAGAGATGCAATGCCTGCTCCGCCTGGCTGACGGAATCTTCATTGGTCCCCCACATTTGCGACCACACGCAGTTGTAAAGCCAAGCCATTGGGTCATTCGGGTTGCTGTGCATCGCCTCCTGGAGCAGACGGTGTGATCCGGCCACATCTTCCCCCAGGTGGCACAGCGCATGGCCCTTGATGGCCATGGCCAGCGAGCTGGCGGGTTCCAGATCGAGCGCGCGGTCGGCTGTGTCGATGGCTCGCTGGAAATCTTTCGCGGGCTCGCCCGAGAGTCCTTGCACCACCTGCATGATGTGCCACTTCGCCAGCCAGGCCCACGGTGTGGCCACGCGCTTGTGGCGGTCCACCACCGCTTCGAGCAACTGGTGGCTGCGTTTCAGGTCTCGCGGTGTGGAGCGGTGCATCAGCGTGATGCCGCCCAGCAGCAACGCGTTGCTGTCCAGCTGCGGCAAAGGCAGCACCAGCGTTCGCTGAACCACATCGTTCAGCAGTGCCTTGGAGCAAGCCGAGCAGAGCGCGTCCAGCAGTTCGCTCTGCGTTTCCATCAGGTCGCGCACGTCACCGGTGAGCCGATCGGCCCAGATCACTTCTTCGCGGCGGTTGTCGGTGAGCTGCGCCATGATCACGACCTTCTCGCCATAGGTCACGTAACTGCCGCCCAACACGAACGTGGCTTCCAGATGTCGACCGATTTCGCTGGCAGAGGAGGTGCGACCCCGAAACGCCGTGGTGGACAGGCGGGAGATCACGCGCAGGTCCGGGCTTCTCGCGAGTTGTGCGATGACCCCGTCGGCAATCAACTCACCGATCACGAACTGCTCGGCAGCATGGCTGCGTGTTTCGAACGGCACGACCGCAATGGAAGGGCGAAAGTCCAGCGCGGTACCTTCGGGCACCTGCACGCGGATCGCAGAAGACCCCGCAGTGACGGAATGGATGGCCCAGGTGCGAACCGGCTCAGGCCAATGCTTGAGGTAGTTCTCGCCCCGGTCTTCCACCTCGGCGTCCATGCCGACCACGATGCCGTCGAACACGCTGGCGGTGATGATGGTTTCGCCCGGCGCGGCCAGGTCGGCCACACGGGCTGCGAGATTCACGCCATGGCCATAAACGTCGTTTTCGTCGGCGTACAGGTTGGTGGCGTTCAAACCGGCCCGAAGGTAGAGACGCTGGTTCGCTGGCAGCGTTTCATTGAGCGGGGCAAAGTACTTGTGCAGCGTGAGGGCTGCGCGCACCGCGTCGGTGGGCTGGTCAAACTCCACCAACATGCCGTCGCCCAGGCTCTTGACCATGCGGCCCTTGCAGTCGGGCAGCACCACGGTGGTGGCGTGGTGCACGAACCCGCGCCACTGGTTGACCACCGCGGCTTCGTTGGCCGCCATGAGCCTTACCGACTCCA
>JANPKR010000114.1:0-4304 GCA_031426175.1 Hydrogenophaga sp.
GGCGGTGGGCGTGATCACCGCGAGCAGGCCAGCGAAGGCGAGCACGGCGCGCGCGAAAAAAAGCGAAGGGTGTTCCATGTCTGATCTCCGGAGCAGGCACGCCCGGGCGCAATGACCCTGGCAACGTGCGACAGCAGCACCACCGGGCGGTGGCCTGCGCTGTGCGGGGGTTCAGACGGAAGTGGGAGGGCGCCAGAGGCGCGATGTCGCGCCCGCAGGAAGGCTGCGCCAGGCGGGCTCTTCAGGGTCCTGGCTGACCGCGGTCTGGGCCAGCAGGGTGGGGAACGTGGGCAGGCCGGCAGAAGGAGCGACGCAGCTCTGGACGCTCTTGCAAGCCTGGCCGGTGCGTTCAAAGGTGGCGAGGTCGTTGCAGCAGTCCTCCATCGCCTCGACCAGGGTCTCAGCCATTTCGCCGGCTTCATCCCCCATGGCCATCATCTCCTGCATCGGGCAAGGTGACACAGGCAACTGCCGTGCCGCGAACCCCTGCAGGGGAAGCAGCAAACACAAAACGAGGACGAGCACGCGGCGCATGTCTGGAGTTTAGTCGCAGCAAACCCATCGGCAACTGCTTTCACCGACGCTGCCTGTGGCCATGGAAGTCAGGCGTTCCCCGCTGTGAGATCGTCTTCAACGGGCAGACCCGCATGGTCAAACCAGCCCGTGCCATTGGCGATCAACCAGGTCGCCAGCGCCCAGGCCGAACCGGCAGCCCAACCGGCCAGCACATCGCTGGGCCAATGCACACCCAGTGCCACACGGCTCACGCCCACCGCCAGCGCCACACCAACCGCCATTGTCAGAAGGATGGCGCGCGCTGGCCACGGCGCAAGCCTGAGGGTCAGCAAGGCTGCGAGCGTGAGGTAGACCATTGCCGCCCCGAAGGCATGCCCACTGGGGAAGCTCGCGTTGGCGACGAAAACTTCATGAGGAACGAGGTCGGGGCGTGCCCGTTCAAACCAGAGCTTCAAAGCGGTGTTGAACACAGCACCGGCCGATGTGGACATCACGATGAACAACGCCAGCCTTCGCTGCCGTACCGCAATGAGCACACTCGCAACACCGACCACCAGAAGGCACAAGAACCAGGGACTGCCCAGCGCCGTCACCTCACGGGCCAGCTGAAGCGCTGGAACGCCGCCCAGCAGAAGTTCCTTGTGATCGGACACGCGAAAAGCCAGAAGCCACCGCTGGTCTCGCAGCAGGGTCTCCCCCTCACGCATCTCGTCCGCCGTCCAGACAAACGCACCCGCAGCGAGCGACAGCAGCAGGACCAGCAGCAGGGCTGCTGGCTCGATGACATGCTGAAAACGCGGTACCCGCAACTTTGAAATCACAGCTCAGGTCCGGATGCGGGCCTCTTCGGCCCCACGCATCCACAGCCACAGCAACACTGCAGCGCCAAAGGAGCATGCGGCTGAAAACCCGAAGGCCGCCAGCGCACCGAGTTCCTGGTACATCCAGCCAAACACAACGGACGCGGGCAGCAAGAACACGCCGGCCGTCATGTTGAACCAACCAAAGGCTGTTCCCCGCCTGTCCTCGGGTGCCAGATCGGCCACGAATGCCTTCTCCACACCCTCGGTGGCGGCCATGAACAGCCCGTAAAAGCCGAACAATGCGTACAGGCCCCAGCCACTCACGCCGATCATCCCCATCGCGAGGTAGAACGCACCGTAGGCGATGTAGCCTCCGAGCAAGATGCGGAGTCGGCCCACGCGATCAGACCAGGCCGACAAGGGGGTTGAGAACACCATGGCCACCGCAGAGACCGCAGCCCACAGCAGCGGTACGTGAGCCTCTGCAACACCCAGCTCCCTCGCGCGCAGGAGCAAAAACATGTTCGACGAGTTCCCCAAGGTGAACAAGGCGACCACCACCAGATAGCGCCGAAGCAGGGGTGGAAGCTCACCGATGCGCCAGTCGAACGCCCGGGGCGACCTGGCCGGCAGCGCAGCAGGCTCCTTGAGCAGCAACGCCATCACCAGGCAGATCACGGCTGGAATGATCGACCACAGAAAAACTTCCCGCAGTGGAGTGCCTGCGGCCAGCAAAGCAAACGCCAGCAGAGGCCCCACCACGGCGCCAGCGTTGTCCATGGCTCTGTGCAGGCCAAAGGCCAAGCCACGCTGTCCGGCGTCAACGCTGGCGACCAGAAGCGCATCGCGGGGCGATGACCTGAGGCCCTTGCCGACCCGGTCCGCGAACCGGATGGCCAACACCATCCCCCAGCTGCCCGCAAAGGCAATCAGCGGGCGACCGAAGCCCGCCAGGGCGTAGCCCGCAATCATCCAGGGTTTGCTCTTGCGGGTACGGTCCACGATGACGCCGGAAAACAGCTTGAGCAGGCTCGCGGTCGCCTCGGCGATGCCTTCGATGATGCCGAGCACCCGGGGCCCGGCCATCAGCACCGAGGCCAGGTACAAGGGCACGAGCGGGTAGAGCATCTCGCTGGCGCTGTCGTTGACCAGGCTGATGAGGCCAATGAGCCACACGGTGCGGGGCAACCCGAGCAGGGACTTGAGCATGCAGCGTGTTTCGAATGGCTGAAAGGCTCACCATACACCTCGGGGGGTGCGCCACCCACAGCGAGCGGCAAAGCACCGAATCGCCTGTTCACTCAACAATTTATTGATCAACCCAATTTTTGATTGATTCGGTTTAATTCATCACGTCTGGCGATCACACTCCACACCATTCACCGGCCTTCGTGGGCCGGCATCCCTGGTTTTCGGAGCTGTTCGTCATGACCCTCGCTTTCCCCACCTTCACCGCCGGCATGGTGCTGAGCATCTCGCTGATCATGGCGATTGGCCCGCAAAACGCGCACGTCTTGCGCATGGGCCTGCAGCGTCAGCACCTGTGGCTCACCGTGGCCGTGTGCGCGGTGGCCGACATCGCGCTGATTTCACTCGGCGTGCTGGGCCTGGCCCAGCTCGGCGGCCTGTCGGACAAGCTCATGGGGGCGCTGGTGGGCGCCGGCGTTCTGTTCCTCTCGGTGTACGGCTGGCAGGCGTTCCAGCGGTTCCTCCACCCCCGCGCCATCGCCATCGAAGGCGACAGCAGCGTGGTGGCCGAGCCGGTCACGCGCCGCCAGGCGGTGTTCTCGGCACTGGCCTTTTCGTGGCTGAACCCGCACGCCTGGCTCGACACCGCCGTGCTGATCGGCACAGCGTCGCTGGCCTATGGACACGGCAGCACGGTGTTCGGCCTGGGCGCGGCCGCCGGTTCGGTGGTGTGGTTTCTGGCGCTGGGCGTGGCCGCCTTCTGGCTGGGGCGCCGGCTCAATTCGCTGCACGTGTGGCGTGTGCTGGACGGCCTGGTTGCGCTCATGATGTGGGGCACGGCGCTCTGGCTGTTGAGCAGCCTGGCCTGAGGTCCGTTCATACCAGGAGGCTCCCATGTCCCAGCGCAGCGCCGACGCGCCCGTCACCGTTTTCGGTCCCGACTTTCCCTTTGCCTTCGACGACTGGATCGCCCACCCGCAAGGCCTGGGCGAGTTGCCCGCCGAGCGGCTGGGGCAGGAGGTGGCCATTGTGGGCGCCGGCATGGCGGGCATGGTGGCGGCCTACGAGCTGATGAAGCTGGGCCTGAAGCCCGTGCTCTACGAAGCTTCCCGCATGGGTGGTCGGCTGCGCTCGCAGGCCTTCGAGGGCGGCCAGGGCGTGGTGGCCGAACTGGGTGGCATGCGCTTCCCTGCCTCTGGCACGGCCTTCTTCCACTACGTGCGTCGGCTGGGTCTGAAAACCCGCCCTTTTCCCAACCCACTGACCCCCGCCGCTGGTTACACCGTGGTGGACCTGGAAGGTCAGACGCATTGGGCGCGCTCGCTGTCCGATCTGCCACCGCTGTTCAGCGAAGTGGCCGAGGCCTGGGCGCAAGCGCTCGAAGCAGGCGCCGGGTTCACCGGTCTGCAGCAGGCGCTGCGTGAGCGCGACATTCCGCGCCTCAAGGCCTTGTGGGACCAGCTCGTGCCGCTCTGGGACGACCGCACCTTCTACGACTTCGTCGCCACGTCCGACGCCTTCGCGAAACTCTCCTTTCACCACCGCGAGGTGTTCGGCCAGGTCGGCTTCGGCACCGGCGGCTGGGACTCGGACTTTCCCAACTCCATGCTGGAGATCCTGCGCGTGGTGCTCACCGGCTGCGACGAGAACCAGCATCTCATCGTGGGCGGTGTGCAGCAGGTGCCGCTGGGCCTGTGGCAGCACGCGCCCGCTGCCAGCGAGATGCGCCACTGGCCCGCCGGCACCACGCTGGCCAGCCTCCACAACGGCGCACCGCGCGCCGGCGTCACGGCCATC
>JANPKR010000115.1:0-6203 GCA_031426175.1 Hydrogenophaga sp.
GGGCGACCTCTCGGTGCGCAAGCTGCTGCCCGCGCTCTACATGGCGCACCTGCACCACAACCTGCCCGAGGCCACGCGCATCCTGGCGCTTGGCCGCCAGCCCTGGGACCGCGACACCTTCACCGCCTTCATCGACGACAAAGTGCGCGGCTTCATCGAACCCGAGGCGCTGGAAGAAGCGGCCTGGACCGCCTTCAAGGACCGCCTGAGCTATGTGTGCCTCGACGCCACCCAGCCCGCCGACTTCGCGGCCCTGGGTGCGGCGCTGCAAAACGGCTCCGACCGCGTGTACTACCTCGCCACCGCGCCCACACTGTTCACCGGCATCTGCGCCCACCTCGCCAGCGCCAACCTGATCGATGCCCGCTCGCGCGTGGTGCTCGAAAAACCGCTCGGTCACGACCTGGCATCAGCGCGCCAGATCAACGAAGACGTGGGGCGGCATTTCACCGAAGCGCAGACCTTCCGCATCGACCACTACCTGGGCAAGGAAACCGTGCAAAACCTCATGGTGCTGCGCTTCGGCAACACCATCTTCGAGCCGCTGTGGCGCAGCCCGTACATCAAGAGCGTGCAGATCACCGTGGCCGAATCGGTGGGCGTGGGCAGCCGCGCGGGCTTCTACGACGGCACCGGCGCGCTGCGCGACATGCTGCAGAACCACCTGCTGCAACTGCTGTGCATCGTGGCCATGGAGCCACCGGTCTCGCTAGATCCGGACGCCGTGCGCGACGAAAAACTCAAGGTGCTGCGCTCGCTGCGCCCGCTCACCGTGGCCGACGTGGCACGCGACACCGTGCGCGGCCAGTACACCGCGGGCAGCGCCAACGGCGACAAGGCCGTGGGCTACCACCAGGAAGACAACGTGCCGCCCGAGAGCGAGACCGAAACCTTCGTGGCCCTGCGCGCCCACATCAACAACTGGCGCTGGGCCAACGTGCCGATCTTCCTGCGCACCGGCAAACGCATGGCCGAGCGCCGCTCGGAAATCGTGATCGAGTTTGCCGACCTGCCCTACACCATCTTCCCCGACGCCCCTCGCCAGCCGGTCAACCGGCTCATGATCCGCCTGCAGCCCGAAGAACATGTGCAGCTGCAGATGATGGCCAAGGAACCCGGCAGCGGCATGCGCTTGCGCCCGGTGAGCCTGAATCTGGACCTCGAATCCGCTTTCAGCGCGCGCCGCGCCGAGGCCTATGAGCGCCTGCTCATGGACGTGATCAAGGGGCGTCTGACGCATTTCATGCGCCGCGACGAACTCGAAGCCGCGTGGACCTGGGTCGAACCCATCCTGGACGGCTGGAAGAACCTGAATGAAAAACCCAAGGCCTACACCGCGGGCAGCTGGGGCCCGGCAGCCTCGTCGGCCCTGATGGCGCGCGAAGGCTCCGCGTGGGTCGAGGAATCATGAAAGAGCACGCCTGCAACTCGGCCGCCGAACTGGCCTGGCAGCTCGCCGACACCATCGCGCAGCGCCTGCAACTGGCCATCAACCTGCGCGGCCACGCGGTGCTCGCGGTGTCGGGCGGCAAGTCGCCGATTGCGCTGTTCGAAGCGCTGCGTGTGCTGCCCCTCGAATGGCAGCGCGTGACCGTGCTGCTGGTGGACGAGCGCTGCGTGCCGCACGATCACGCCGACAGCAACACCGCACTGGTGCGCCAGCACCTGCTGCAAGACGCCGCCGCTGCTGCCACCTTCGTGCCTTTTTTCGACACCCTGCCGGATACCTTGGACGAGCCGGCCCTGATCCGCCTGGTGGACGCCGCCAACCGCCGCCTGGCCACCCAGCCCTGGCCGATGGACATGGCCGTGCTCGGCATGGGCGACGATGGCCACACCGCGTCGCTGTTCCCCGGCGCGTCTGGCCTCAACCAGGCCCTGTACAGCAGCGGTCCGGTGGCCTGGGTGCGCCCGGCCACCGCGCCTCATGCACGCCTCACCCTCACCCTGCCCGCCCTGCTGGCCACGCGCGAAATCGCGATGTCCATCAGTGGCGCCAGCAAGCTGGCCGTGTTCCAGCAAGCCCGCCTTGGCGCCGACGAAAGCCTGCCGGTGTCGCTCATCCTCAACCAGCACCAGACGCCTGTGAGTGTCTGGCTCGCCTGACCCGGACCCGATCATGACCACCCTGCACCCGACGCTCAAGCGCGTGACCGAACGCATCACCGAACGCAGCGCCACCACCCGTGCCGCCTACCTCGCGTCCATGGCCGCGCAACGCAAGACCGGCACCCAGCGCGCCGGCATGGGCTGCGCCAACATGGCCCACACCACGGCCGCGCTGCCGGCGGCCGACAAGCTCAAGATCCACGCCGAGCGCGCACCCCACATCGGCATCGTCACGGCGTACAACGACATGCTCTCGGCCCACCAGCCCTACGAGACCTACCCACAGCAGATCCGCGGCATCGCCCACGGCCTGGGCGTGACCGTGCAGGTGGCTGGTGGCGTGCCCGCCATGTGTGATGGCGTCACGCAAGGTGCAGCCGGCATGGAGCTCTCGCTGTTTTCGCGCGACGTGATCGCCCTGTCCACCGCCGTGGCGCTCTCGCACAACGTGTTCGACGCCGCGCTCATGCTGGGCATCTGCGACAAGATCGTGCCCGGCCTCTTCATGGGCGCACTGCAGTTCGGCCACCTGAGCACCGTGTTCGTGCCCGCCGGCCCCATGACCACCGGCCTCTCGAACGACGCCAAGGCCAAGGTGCGCCAGCAGTACGCGCAGGGTCTGGTGGGGCGCGAGGCCCTGCTCGAATCGGAAGCGCAGGCCTACCACAGCCCCGGCACCTGCACGTTTTACGGCACGGCCAACAGCAACCAGATGCTGATGGAGATCATGGGTCTGCACCTGCCCGGCGCCTCCTTCGTGAACCCGGGCACGCCGCTGCGCGACGCGCTCACCGCCGAGGCCGTGAAGCGATCGGTGCTCAACACCGGGCGCACCGGCGCGCCCGCCATCTGCATGGCCGACATCGTGACCGAGAAGACCATCGTCAACGGCATCATCGGCCTGCTCGCCACCGGTGGCTCGACCAACCACACCCTGCACCTGGTGGCCATGGCGCGCGCCGCCGGTGTGCTCATTGACTGGGACGACTTCGCCGAGCTCTCGCACGACATTCCACTGCTGGCGCGTGTGTACCCCAACGGCAGCGCCGACGTGAACCACTTCCACGCCGCCGGCGGCATGGGCTACCTGATGAGCCAGTTGCTGGGCGCCGGTTTGCTGCACGCCGACGTGGTCACCGTGATGGGCCACGGTTTGCAGGCCTACACGCAGGAGCCGTGGCTCGACGGTGACCAGCTCGTCTGGCGCCCCGTGCCCACGCAGAGTGGCGACACCTCGGTGGTGCGCCCGGTGGCCGAGCCCTTCAGCGAAGACGGTGGCCTGCGCTTGCTGCAGGGCAACCTGGGCCGCAGTGTGGTGAAAGTCTCGGCGGTGAAGCCCGAGCACCGCGTGGTGCGGGCGCAGGCCGTGGTGGTGAGCGACCAGCAAGACCTGCTGGCGCTTTTCAACGCGGGCGAACTGGAGCGTGACTTCATCGCCGTGGTGCGCTACCAGGGGCCGCGCGCCAACGGCATGCCCGAGCTGCACAAGCTCACGCCACCGCTGGCGGTGTTGCAGGACAAAGGCTTCAAGGTGGCGCTCGTCACCGACGGCCGCATGTCCGGCGCTTCGGGCAAGGTGCCCGCCGCCATCCACCTCAGCCCCGAGGCGCTGGCCAACGGGCCGATCGCACGCGTGAAAGACGGCGACTGGATCACGCTGGACTGCGAGCGCGGCGTGCTCGAACTCGAAGTGGACGCCGCCACCTTCAACGCGCGCGAACTGCACCACCCCGACCTCAGCGCCAACCAGCACGGCACCGGCCGCGAACTCTTCGCCATGTTCCGCCAGCACGCCAGCGTGGCCGAGCTGGGCGCATCGCCGCTGTTTGGCTGAACTCCAAGGATTTCCATGACCACCTGCTTCACCCGCCCCACCTTCACCTCCCGCGTCGTGCCTGTCATCGTGCTCAACGACGCGGCCCAAGCCGTGCCGCTGGCCAACGCCCTGCTCGAAGGCGGCATCGACGTGATGGAGATCACCCTGCGATCCAACGTGGCGCTGCAGTCCATGGAGGCGGTGGCGCGAGCCGTGCCGCAGATGCACCTGGGTGCGGGCACCGTCACGCGCGTGGCCGAGGTGGCGCAAGTGATGGCCGCCGGCGCTACCTTTGCCCTGTCGCCCGGCTGCACCGACGAGCTCGTGCACGCCGTGCGCGAGGCCAACCTTCCCTTCATTCCCGGCGTGATGACCCCCGGCGAAGTGATGCGTGCACGCGACCATGGCTTCACCTTGATGAAGCTGTTCCCTGCCTCGCAGGCCGGTGGTATCGGCATGCTCAAGGCGCTGGGCGCACCGCTGCCCGAGGTGCGGTTTTGCCCCACCGGCGGCGTGAGCGTGGACAATCTGCGCGATTTCCTGAAGCTGCCCAACGTGGCCATGGCCGGCGGCTCTTGGCTCACCCCGGCCGACTTGCTGCGCAGCGGTGACTGGGCCGGCATCACGAAGCTGGCGCGCGAAGCCACCGCGATGGCCGCGCCGAACTGACACGGACACCCCACCCATGAAACTGCCCACCACCCTGCCCGCCTGGCAACAGTTGCAGACGCTCGCCGCCAGCCCCACGCCCCACCTGCGCGAACTGCTCACCGACACCCACCGCGAACACCGCATGGGTGCGAGCGCGGCCGGCATCACGCTGGACGCCAGCCGCCAGCGCGTCACACCCGCCATCCATCAAGCGCTGCTGGCGCTGGCCGAACAGTCCGACGTCGCAGCCCAGCGCGACGCCATGTTCCGCGGCGACACCATCAACACCACCGAAGACCGACCGGTGCTGCACGTGGCACTGCGTGGTGACCCACTGCACGCCGGGCCCTGGGGCAACGCCGTGCAGGCCGACGTGCAGCGCGAACTGGCGCGGGTGTGCGACTTTGCCCAGGCCCTCAACGCGGGCGCGGTGCTCGGTTTTTCGGGCGAGACCATCACCGACGTGGTGAACATCGGCATCGGTGGCTCCGACCTGGGCCCTCGCATGGCCATCGAGGCGCTGGCCCACCTCGCTGCGCCCGCCGTGCCCGGCGTGCGGGTGCACTGCGTGTCCAACCCCGACGCCTGGGCGCTGTGGAGCGTGCTGCGCGGGCTCGACGCCAGGCGCACCCTGCTCGTGGTCTCCAGCAAGACCTTCACCACGCAAGAAACGCTGACCAACGCCGCCAGCGCGCAACGCTGGCTGACCGACCACGGTTGCCCGCCCGAAGCCTTGGCCAAACATCTCGTGGCCATCACCGCCAGCCCCGCGCAGGCCGCGAAGCTGGGCTACCCACCCGCGCACACCTTCTTGTTCTGGGACTGGGTCGGTGGGCGGTATTCGGTGTGGTCTGCGCTCGGCCTGCCGCTGGCCATTGCCATCGGCGCGGAGAACTTCCGCGCGTTCCTGGCGGGTGCGCGCGCCATGGACGAGCACTTCTGCACCGCGCTGCCCGCGCAGAACCTGCCCATGCAGCTGGCGCTGTCCGGCATCTGGAACCGCAACTTCCTGCACATGCCCACCCAGCTCGTCGTGCCTTACGCCTCGCGGCTGGGGCGCTTCACGCCCTTCGTGCAGCAGATGGACATGGAATCCAACGGCAAACGCACCCACACCGACGGCACGCCCGCCACGGTGGACACCGGCCCCATCGTCTGGGGCGGTCTGGGTATTGACGGGCAGCACGCCTATTTCCAGCTCATCCACCAGGGCGGCCACACAGTGCCGGTGGATTTCATCGGAGTGCAGAACGAAGACACGCCGCTTCCCATGGCCGCCACGCACCACGGCGTGGTCAACCTCAACCTGCGCGCGCAGGCACAGGCCATGGCCTGCGGCCGCACGCTGCAGGACACGCAGGCCGTGCTGATGAAGGACGGCATGAGTGAAGCCGATGCCGCAGCCATGGCGCCGCACCGAGCGTTTGAAGGCAACATCCCGAGCAACGTGCTGTGGCTCGACCGCCTGGACCCCATGCGCCTGGGCGCGCTGATCGCGCTGTACGAACACAAGGTCTTCACCCAGGCCGCCATCTGGCGCATCAACGCGTTCGACCAGTGGGGTGTGGAGCTGGGCAAGACGATGGCCAAAGCGATGGAAGCACGGGGCTGAAACGCAAAAGGCCGG
>JANPKR010000116.1:0-3014 GCA_031426175.1 Hydrogenophaga sp.
GCGCGCACCAGCGGGAGCGTGCCGTAGCGCAGGCCGTAGAGCTGGGTCAGGCCGCAGGGCTCGAAGCGGGAAGGCAGCAGGATCACATCGGCACCGGCAATCACGCTGTGCGCCAGCGCTTCGTCGTAGCCCACGGTGAGCACCACCTGGCCGGGGTGGCGTTGGGCGCAGTTGCGCAGCGCTTGTTCGATGGCGGCGTCGCCCGAGCCCAGCACCGCGAGTTGCCCCCCGCGCTGCACCAGCTCGTTCACCACAGCAGGCAGCAGGTGCAGGCCCTTTTGTTCGGTGAGACGGCTGACCACCGAAAACAGCAGCGCGTCGGGTCTGGGCTCCAGCCCCATGCGCTGTTGCAGCCGGGCTTTTGCCTGGGCTTTGCCTTGCAGGTGGTCGGCATCAAAGCCGGGTTGGACCAGCGGATCTGCCTGGGGGTTCCACACCGCGTCGTCCACACCGTTGAGGATGCCGTGCAGGTGGGTTGCGCGCTGGCGCAGCACGCCGTCCAGTCCGCAGCCCTGCTCGGTCCCGGTGATCTCGCGCGCGTAGGTCGGGCTCACGGTGGTGATGGCGTCGCTGTACTTGAGCCCCGCTTTCATGAAACTGATCTGCCCGTGGAACTCCAGACCTTGCAGGTGAAAGAGTGCATCAGGCAGACCCAGGCGCGGGCGCAGGCCGGCATTGAACACGCCCTGGTAGGCCAGGTTGTGGATGGTGAAGACGCTCGCCGGCCGGTGCTCGGCGGTCCGCCCGAGTTCGCGCAGGTAGGCAAAGGCCAGGCCGGTGTGCCAGTCGTGGCCGTGCACCACATCGGGCAGCCAGGTGCTGTCCAGCCCGGTACCCAGCAAGGCCGCGGCCCAGCCCAGCCAGGCGAACTGCTCGGCGCTGTCGGCCCAGGGCCGGCCGTGTTCGTCGAGGTAAGGGTTGCCACCGCGTTCGTAGAGGCCCGGCGCGTGCAGCAGCCACACGGGAATGCCGCTGTCGGTGACGTGCCCGGCGCGCAGCCAGGGCGTGGGGCCGTGTGCGCTGGCGGTCTGCGGGCCGAGTCCGGGCGGCAATCCGCTGCTGCCCCCGGCCGGCACCAGCAGCGTGGGACCTTCGGGCGTGACGCCCGCCACCACACCCGGGAAAGCCGGCAACAGCAGCCGCACATCGGCGCCCAGGCGCTGCAGGGCAGGAGGCAAGCCCGCGCTCACATCGGCCAGCCCGCCGGTTTTGAGCAGCGGAAAAACTTCGGAGCAGACGTAAAGAACCTTGAGGGTCATTGCAGTTTTTCGAGCATTTCGCGTGTGACGAGGACCACACCACTGGCGGTGCGGAAGAAGCGGCGCTCGTCTTCCGCCGCGTCCACGCCGATCTTCATGCCGGGTGGGATCACGCAGCCGTTGTCGATCACCACCTTGTGCAGCTCGCAGTCGCGCCCGATGTCGACCTCGGGCAGGATGACCGACTCTTCCACCGACGCATACGAGTGCACCCGCACGCGCGAAAACAGCACCGAACGGCGCACCAGCGCGCCCGAGATGATGCAGCCGCCCGACACCAGTGAGTCGACCGCACAGCCGCGGCGCCCGTCGTCGTCGAACACGAACTTGGCCGGCGGCAACTGTTCCTGGTAGGTCCAGATGGGCCAGTCGCGGTCGTACATGTCGAGCTCGGGGATGGTGTTGGTGAGGTCGAGGTTGGCGGCCCAGTAGGCATCGATCGTGCCCACGTCGCGCCAGTAGGCCGGTGCTTCGGGCGTGCTCTTCACGCACGACATGCCGAACGGGTGCGCCACCGCATCGCCGGCGGCCACCATGGCTGGATGATGTCCTTGCCGAAGTCGCGGCTGGAGCCGGGGGTGCTGGAGTCGCGCTTGAGTGCTTCAAACAGGTGCTCGGTGTTGAACACATACACACCCATGCTGGCCAGCGCCACACCGGGTTTGCCTGGCATGTGCGGTGGCTTGGCGGGTTTTTCCAGGAAATGCACGATGTTGCGCCCGGCGTCGATGTCCATCACGCCGAAGGCGGTGGCCTCGGCCAGCGGCACCTCGATGCAGGCCACGGTGCACTTCTTGCCCATCGCCACGTGGTCGGCGATCAGCGTGGCGTAGTCCATCTTGTAGATGTGGTCGCCCGCGAGCACCAGGATGTACTCGGGCTTGTGAGCGCGCAGGATGTCCAGGTTCTGGTAGACCGCATCCGCCGTGCCGAGGTACCAGCTTTCGTCGTCCATGCGCTGCTGGGCCGGCAGCAGGTCGATGAACTCGTTGAACTCGTTGCGCAAAAAACTCCAGCCGCGCTGCAGGTGGCGCAGCAGGCTGTGCGACTTGTACTGCGTGAGCACGCCGATGCGGCGCACGCCCGAGTTCAGGCAGTTGGAGAGCGCAAAGTCGACGATGCGGAACTTGCCGCCGAAATACACGGCGGGTTTGGCGCGCCGGTCGGTGAGGGCGTGCAGGCGCGAGCCGCGCCCGCCGGCCAGCACCAGGGCGATCGTGCGTCGGGCCAGTTGCTGGGGCGATGTCTTTTCCATGCTTGTCTCCGGTGGTGTGTTGGGCAGGTGCGTCTTGCCGCGCACTGGCTCTCATTGAAACGGGAATCGATGGCGCCGTTGCGGGTCAGGGTATTCGGCCATGCACCCGGGTCATGGCGAGCAGGCGTTCGGCGGGGCGGTGATCGATCTGACGCCAGTCGAAACGCCATTCCCAGCAGCCGGTGGCTTGCCCGGGTGTGTTCATGCGGTGTTTGCCGTCCAGGCCCACCACGTCCTGGAACGGCAGCACCAGCGTGTTGGCCACCGACTGCGACAGCGCGGTGATCAGCGTCCAGTGCGGCTCGGTGTCCACCGCCGGGCCGAGGTAGGCGCGCGCGGCGGCCTTGTCGTGGGCGGAGGCGGCGCGCCACCAGCCCAGCGTGGTGTCGTTGTCGTGCGTGCCGGTGTAGGCCACGCAGTTGCGTTCCAGGTTGTGCGGCAGGTAGGGGTTACCCGCGCCGCCGCCAAAGGCGAACTGCAGGATGCGCATGCCGGGAAAG
>JANPKR010000117.1:0-8490 GCA_031426175.1 Hydrogenophaga sp.
CAGCAACCAGGTGGTGGTGCTCGACGGCGTGCGCCTCAATGAGGCCGATCTGGGTGGCACCCGTCTGGCGGGCATACCGATCGATGCGGTCGAACGCATCGAGGTGCTGCGCGGCAGCGGCTCGGTGCTGTACGGCGAGGGCGCCACCGGCGGCGTGATCGTGATCACCACCAAGGCGGGCAACGGTTCGGCGCGACGCAACAACGCAACGCTGTACGGCGCTGTGGGCAGCAATGCCTTGCGCGAACTGCGCGCCAACGCCACCGTGGCCAGTGGTGGTTTCTCGCTGGACCTGCACGGCCAGCGCCGCGAGACGGACAACCACCGCGACAACTTTCGTTCGGAAACCGATGGTGCCGGGCTCTCGGCCCAATGGTCCAACAACGCAGTGCGGCTGGGCGTGCGCCACGCACGCGACGCACTGGACACCGGTCTGCCCGGTTCGCTGACCGCAGCGCAGTACGCAGCGAACCCGAGCCAGACTGATCTTTCCAAATTGAACGACCGGGCCAGCATCCGAAACGAGCGCAGTGGGGTGTTTGGCGAGGCCATGCTGGGCAGCTGGCAGTTGGGTGCAGACGCCGGCTGGCGCGACAAGTCGCTCAAAAGTCTGAGTCCTGGATCACTTTATGGCTATGAGGTGGAGGCCCGCCAGGTGTCCCTGCGCGCTCGTCATGCCGGACGCATTGGTTCAGCCAGCAACATCCTGGTGATGGGGCACGATCGTGGTACTTGGTCTCGCGACGTTGCGGGGTTCTCGTCCTTCGGTCCATACAGCTCGCAAGCCGACCAAACCAGCCGCGGCTGGTACCTCAAGGACGACCTCACCTTGGCGGGCGGAACGCGTTTGTCCGCCGGTGTTCGCACGGAAAAGATCGACAAGAACGTCGACGATGGCTTCGTACCCGTCCAACTGTCCGCGCGCGAAACCGCCTGGGAGCTGGGTGTGAGCCAACCCCTGAACACGGCGACAACGGCGTGGGCACGCGTGGGCAACAGTTTCCGCCTGGCCAATGTGGACGAGTTCAGTTTCACCAATCCGGCGGTGGTGATCCGTCCGCAGACCTCCCGCGACCTTGAAACCGGGTTGCGCTGGGCACAAGGCGCCTACAAGCTGGAAGCGCGCCTTTACCGAAGCAGCCTCACCGACGAGATCGGCTACGACCGCAATGCGCCGGGCCCGTTTGGTCTGGGGGCCAACATCAACTTCGATCCGACCCGCCGCCAGGGCTTGGAGGTCGATGGTGACTGGAAGCTGAGCAGCACGCTGTCGCTGGGGGCTCGTGTGGCCCTGCGCCGCTCGACCTTCCGCGAAGGTCCGTACACCGGCAAGGACGTGCCGCTCGCACCGCGTCGCACGCTCGCACTGCGCGCCGACTGGGTGCCCATGGCCCAGCACCGCCTCAGCGCTGGCGTGAACTTCGTGGGCTCCCAGCACCCGGATTTCGCGAATGTCTGCCGCATGCCCGCCTACACCACGGCCGATGCGCGCTACGCCGTGCAGGTGAAGAACATGGAGCTGTCGTTCGGTGTGAACAACCTGTTCGATCGCGACTTCTACACCCAGGCTTTCGGTTGCGCGGGCGGGCAGACCACGTCGATCTACCCGGAAGCGGGTCGCACCTTCACCGCCGCCTTGCGCGTGTCGTTCTGACGCTGACATGAATACCATCCTAGGCCCGCAGCGCATCGTCTGCCTCACGGAAGAAACCACCGAGTGGCTTTACCTGCTGGGGCAGGAGAGCCGCATCGTCGGTATCTCGGGCTACACCGTGCGCCCTCGCAGGGCGCGGGAGGAGAAGCCCAAGGTGAGTGCGTTTCTCACTGCGAAGATCGACAAGATCCTCGCGCTGGAGCCGGACTGCGTGTTTGGCTTCTCCGATCTGCAGGCCGACATTGCGGCGCTGCTGATCCGTGCTGGCGTGCAGGTCACGGTGTTCAACCAGCGCAGCGTGGACGAGATCCATTCCATGCTGTTCCAGGTGGCGGCCATGGTGGGCTGTGCCGAGGCGGGGCTGGCCTGGATCGACGCCAACCGCGTGAAGCTTGAGGGCATTCGCGAAGCGGTGAAGACGCTGCAGGCGCAGGGCAAGCGCCGCCCGCGCATGTTTTTTGAAGAGTGGGACGAACCACACATCTCCTGCATCCGCTGGGTTTCTGAACTGCTGGGCATCGCGGGTGGCGATGACTGTTTTCCCGAGCTGGCCACTCAGTCGCTGGGCAAGCACCGCATCATTGGCGACGGTGCCGAGATCGTGCGCCGCAACCCCGACATCATCATCGGCTCGTGGTGCGGCAAGAAGTTCCGGCCAGAGAAAGTGGCGGCCCGTGATGGCTGGCAGGACGTGGCCGCGGTGAAGACCGGACAGCTGTTCGAGATCAAGTCCGCCGACATCCTGCAGCCCGGCCCGGCGGCCCTGACCGACGGCGTGGCGCAGATGCACCGCATCGTCACGCAGTGGATGGCCCGACATGGCTGACATCGCGCGCAGCGAATTCATTCTGGGTGGCCAGAAGAGCGGCAAGTCGCGCCGCGCCGAACTGATCGCCAGGCAATGGCTGGACACCACGGTGGCGCACCGTGCGGTGCTGGTGGCCACCGGCCAGGCCTGGGACGACGAAATGCGCGAACGCATTGCGCGGCATCAGTGCGATCGTGCGGTGCGCGTGCCCGGCATGGTCACGGTGGAGGAGCCGCTGTCCCTGGCCGAGGTGTTGCAGCGGCACAGCGCACCGCACACCCTGGTGGTGGTGGACTGCCTCACGCTGTGGCTGACCAACCTGCTGATGCCGGCGCAAGGCGCGCCGCTGGACGCGGAAGCGCCCATCAACGCGTTGTGCCACGCGATCGAACACGCCCAGGGCCCGGTGGTTCTTGTTGGCAACGAAATCGGCCTGGGCGTGATTCCGATGGGGCGCGACGTGCGCGCCTTCGTGGACGCGCTGGGCGGGCTGAACCAGGCTGTGGCGTCGGCGTGTGAACGTGTCACCTTGATGGCTGCCGGATTGCCATTGAGCTTGAAGGAACGCGGATGAAACACACCATCCTCCGGCTGTGCCTGGGTGCCGCAGCATGGCTGGTCTCGATGGGTGCACTGCACGCAGCTGGTCTGCAAGTGACCGACGACCGGGGCGTGGTGGTGACGCTGGCTCGGTCTCCGCAGCGCATTGTCTCGCTGCTGCCCTCGCTCACCGAGACCGTGTGCGAGCTCGGACAGTGCCACCGGCTGGTGGGCGTGGACCGCTATTCCAACCACCCGGCCCCGGTGCGCGCCCTGCCCAAGGCGGGCGGCGGCATCGACCCGAACATCGAAGCCATCGTGGCGCTCAAGCCCGACGTCGTGCTCATGGCCACCTCGTCGCGAGGGGTGCAGCGGCTCGAATCGCTGGGCCTGAAGGTGCTGGCGATGGAGCCCAAGAGCTCGGCCGACGCGCAGCGCGTCATGGGCAAGCTGGGTCAGTTGCTGGAGGTGCCTGATGCCGATCGAATCTGGCGTTCCATCGATGCGGGCGTGTCGGCTGCGGCGCAATCGCTGCCGCCCGGCGCGCGCTCGCTGCGCGTGTACTACGAGGTCAGCACCGGCGGATACGCAGCCGGCACGCAGTCGTTCATTGGCGAAATGATGGCTCGCCTGGGTGTGCAGAACATCCTCACGCCCGACCTTGGCCCGTTCCCGCGCATCAACCCCGAATACGTGGTGCGCGCCAACCCCGACCTCATCATGATCGGCGTGCGCAATGTGCAGGGCATGGAGCTGCGCCCGGGCTGGCGTGGCATGCGCGCCTTGCGCGAGCAGCGCGTGTGTGTCTTCACCGAAGCCGAGTCCGACGTGCTGGTGCGCCCGGGCCCGCGCATGGCCGAGGCAGCGCGTGTGATGGCGCGCTGCATCAGCGAAAAAGGGTTGCGGTGAGCGGTGCTCGCCACAGCCTCTGGCTCGCCAGCGCCTTGCTGCTGGCGGCGGTGGCCGTGCTGATGCTGGGCGCCGGCGTGGGCAGCACCGGGTTTGACAGCGTGTTGAATGCGCGCAGCGACCCGGTGGCCTGGCAGATCTTGTGGGACATCCGGCTGCCTCGCACCCTCGGCGCCTGGGTCGCAGGCGGTTTGCTCGGCCTGGCCGGTGCGGTGGCGCAAGGCCTGTTCCGCAACCCGCTGGCCGACCCGTACCTGCTCGGCAGCGCGTCGGGCGCTGCACTCGGCGTGGCTTTGGCGTTGGCCTTGTTCGGCACCTCGCCGTTCGCCACACAGTGGCTGGTGCGCCTGGGCCTCACCAGCGCGGCGTTTGCCGGCGCGGTGCTCGGCGTGGTGCTCACGCTGGCACTCGCCAAGGGCGTGCAGCACACGCTGCGCCTGCTGCTGGCCGGTGTGATCGTGGGCGTGGTGCTGGGTGCGGCGCGCGATCTGGTCACCATCGCGTCACCCGACACCTTGCAGGCGATGCAGGGCTTCATGCTGGGCACCACCGGTTTTGTGGGGTGGGCCGCTTGTGGCGTGATGGCTGCCATGTTGCTGGTGGCCTTGCTGGTGGCGGCTTCCCTGGGCCGTGTGCTGGACGGTCTGGCGCTGGGCGAGGCCACGGCGCTGAGTCTGGGCTTGCCGCTGGGCGCCGTACGTGGTGTGCTGGTGGCCGTGCTGGCGCTGGCCACCGGCGCGGCCGTGGCGCAAACCGGCCTGATCGCCTTTGTGGGTCTGGCCTCGCCGCACCTGGTGCGCTCCATCGTCAAGACCACACACGGCCGGTTGCTGGTGTTGAGCGCCTTGATGGGAGGTCTGCTGTTGATGGCGGCCGACGTGCTGGCGCGCTGGATCATCGCGCCGCAGGAACTGCCCGTGGGCGTGCTCACGGCGGTACTGGGCGGCAGCTATCTGCTTTGGCTGATGCACCGACGACGCCGGCCGGGAGGTTTCCTGTGAGCGCCGCCCGGCCGCCCGAAGGCGTGCGTACCGCCGTGCGCAGCACGGAGGCATTACAAATGACGGCTGCACTGCAAGCCATGGGCGTTGGCGTTGCGCTGGGCGGCACGCCCGTGCTGCACAACGTCGACCTTGCGTTTCCAGCCGCGCGCTGGACCAGCATCGTCGGGCCCAACGGCGCCGGCAAGTCGACCCTGCTCAAGGCGCTGGCGTGCTTGCTGCCGCACAGCGGTCAGGTGCATCTGCTGGAGCGTCCGATGGCGCAATGGCGCGGCCGAGAACGCGCACGTTGCCTGGCCTGGCTGGGGCAGGGCGAGCAGGGCGCAGACGACCTCAGCGTGTGGGACGTGGCCATGCTCGGGCGCCTGCCGCACCAACCCTGGCTCGCCGCGCCTTCGCACGCCGACCGCATCGTCGTGGAACAGGCCCTGCGCGCCACCCAGGCCTGGGACTGGCGCGAGCGGCCGCTGGGCGCGCTCTCGGGCGGCGAACGCCAGCGCGTGCTGCTGGCCCGCCTGCTCGCGGTGGACGCCGACGTGCTGTTGATGGACGAGCCGCTGGCCAACCTGGACCCGCCACACCAGGCCGACTGGCTGCTGCTGGTGCGCGAGCTGGTGGCGCAGGGGAAGACGGTGGTGAGCGTGCTGCACGAGATCGGCATGGCGCTGCACGCCGACCAGCTGGTGGTGATGGCCGGGGGCCGCGTGCGCCACCAGGGCGCCTGCGACGACGCGGCCACCCACCTGGCGATCGAAGAGGTCTTTGACCACCGCGTCGCGATCCATCCCCTGGGCGAGCAGTGGGTCGCGCTGCCCCGTTGAACTGTTCTTGATTGGAGATTGCCCATGCAGATCGAATCCCCCCCCACCGACAGGCACCGTGAAAAACCCGAAGGCGAGCGCCGTGGCCTGCTCATCGTCCACACCGGCGACGGCAAGGGCAAGAGCACCGCAGCGTTCGGCCTGGCATTGCGTGCGTTCGGGCGCACGCATGTGCACGGCAAACTGGTGAAGATCTTCCAGTTCATGAAAGTGCCGTCCGCGCGCTTTGGTGAACACCGCATCTTCGAGCAACTCGGATTGCCCATTGAAGGTCTCGGGGATGGCTTCAGCTGGAAGAGCCAGGACCTGGAGCATTCTGCGCAACTGGCACGCGACGGTTGGCTCAAGGCACGCGCGGCGATCCTCGGTGGTGAATACTTCATGGTCACCCTCGACGAGCTGACCTACCCGCTGATCTACGGCTGGTTGCCGCTCGACGATGTGTTGCAGACCTTGCGCGATCGCCCGCGCCATGTGCACGTGGTCATCACCGGGCGGCGCTGCCCGCCCGAGATCATCGAACTGGCCGACACCGTGACCGAAATGACCCTCGTGAAGCATGCGTTCAAGGCGGGTATTCCCGCCCAACGCGGCATTGAAGACTGACCCTTTTCCCGAAAGAAGAGAACCATGACTATGACCATGACCACCCTGAACGAACAACCCGTGCGCATCGTGCCGCGCGCTCCTGTGGCCCCCGCGACCACCGAACGCTGGTCGGTCGACGATGTGGCCGCGCTGTTCGATTTGCCGTTTTCCGAGCTGATCCATCGCGCGCAATCCGTTCACCGCGAGCACTTCGACCCAACCGAGGTCGAGCTCGCCACGCTGCTGTCGGTGAAGACCGGCGGTTGCCCTGAAGACTGCGGCTATTGCCCGCAGTCGGTGCATTTCGACACCGGCCTGGAAGCCGGCAAGCTCATGGGCGTGGCCGCCGTGCGCGAAGCCGCGCAGCGCGCCAAGCAGGCCGGTGCCACGCGCTTCTGCATGGGTGCGGCCTGGCGCGCACCGAAAGACCGCGACGTGGACGCCGTGGCCGAACTCGTGCGCGCCGTGAAAGAGGAGGGCCTGGAGGCCTGCGCCACGCTGGGCATGCTCAATGAAGGCCATGCCGAGACCCTGCGCGACGCCGGCCTGGACTACTACAACCACAACCTGGACAGCGCACCCGACTTCTACGGCGAGGTGATCACGACACGCGATTACCAGGACCGCCTGGACACGCTGGAGCGCGTGCGCAGCGCGGGCGTCAAGGTCTGCTGCGGTGGCATCGTGGGCATGGGCGAGTCGCGCCGCCAGCGCGCCGCGCTGGTGGCCCAGCTCGCCAATCTGGCGCCCGACTACCCCGAGTCGGTGCCGATCAACAACCTGGTGAAGGTGCAGGGCACGCCGCTGGCCGACCAGCCCGACCTGGACCCGCTGGAATTCGTGCGCACCATCGCGGTGGCGCGCATCACCATGCCGCGCGCCCGCGTGCGCCTGTCTGCCGGGCGCCAGCAGATGAGCGAGGCGGTGCAGGCCCTGTGTTTCCTGGGCGGTGCCAATTCCATCTTCTACGGCGAGAAACTGCTGACCACTGGCAACCCCGATGTGGCGGCCGACATGAACCTGCTGACCAAGCTGGGCATGCAGGCGCGCCGCGCCTGAAAGCCGATGGGCCCCTGCCTGCCTTTGCTGGTTGTGGCCACCCCGCTGGCCGTGCTGGTGGCGCTGGCGCTGGACCGCGCGTTGGGTGAACCGCCGGCGCGCTGGCACCCTGTGGTGGGCATGGGGTGGTATCTGTCGTTCATGGGTTTGCGCGTGGCGCCCATCGCGGGCGTTGAGCCACACGCGGCGCGCGCCTTCGTCGGGGGCGCGCTGGCCTGGTGCCTGGGCGCCTTGCTGGTGGTGGCGCTGGCCATGGGTCTGGTGGGCGCCATGGTTGGCTGGGCCTGGTGGGCGCAGTCGCTCGCGCTGGGTGTGCTGCTCAAGCCGATGCTGGCGTGGCGCATGCTGCGCGACGAGGTACTCGCCGTGGAGGCGGCGTTGGGTGAATCGTTGCCAGCCGGCCGCGCGCGGCTGGCCTGGCTGGTGAGTCGCGACGTGTCCACGCTGGATGCTTCGCAGGTGCGCGAAAGCGCCATCGAATCGCTGGCCGAAAACCTCAACGACTCCGTGGTCGCGCCGCTGTTCTGGTTTGCGGTGGCAGGGTTGCCCGGCGCTGCGCTTTACCGCTTTGCCAACACCGCCGACGCCATGTGGGGCTACCTCGGCGAACGCAATGGCCGCGACTGGACCTGGGCTGGCAAGTGGGCCGCGCGGGCCGACGACGTGCTGTCGTGGGTGCCTGCGCGCATCACCGGTGCTCTGCTGGGCCTGCTCGGCGCCGCGCGTGGTCTGCCTGCGCTGCCCTCGTTGGCGCGGCGCACGCCCTCGCCCAACAGCGGATGGCCAATGGCCGCGATGGCGCTGGCGCTGGACGTTCGCCTGAGCAAACCTGGCGTGTACGAATTGCACAGCGCGGGTCGCAGCCCGCAGGCGGCTGACACCGAGCAGGCAGTGCAACTCGCGGGGCGTGTGGTGCAGGCGCTGGCCGTTGCCTCGGTGCTGTGGGCCGCCTGGGCCTGGAGGTGGGCGCCATGACGCTCGCACACGGCGGGCCCGACGCCCTCGGCGTTCCGCGCTGGGACTTCTCCACCAACGCCAACGCCTGCGGCCCTTGCCCGAACGTGCTGGCCGCCGTGCAGCAGGCCGACGCTCGCCATTACCCGGACCCCG
>JANPKR010000118.1:0-13257 GCA_031426175.1 Hydrogenophaga sp.
GCTTCGGTGCTGGCCACCAGGCCACGGGCGCGCGCCAGATCCAGCTGGGTGCCGCGACCGTTGTCCACGCGGGCGTTGGTGATGCCCAGCGCATCGCGCTGGTTCACCAGGCTGGCCTCGGTCACGCGCAGGCGCTCTTGCAGGCCGCGCAGTTCCAGGTAGTTGCGCGCCACCTCGGCGGCCACAGCGGTGTGGGCCGCGCTCAGGCCGGCCTCGCTGGCGCTCACGCGGGCGGCGGCGGCTTCGCGGCTGCGGCGCACGCCCCCGAAAAGGTCGATTTCCCAATTGGCGACAAAGCTGGCGTCATACGCCGTGCCGGTGCGTGCGCTGCGCGGGGTGCCGGGTTGCTGCGTGATGGGGCGGATGGAGCGCTCCACGCTGGTGTCGATGCCCACACCGGGCAAGCCTGCCGCATCGGCCTCGCCCTGGTTCGCGCGGGCTTCCTGCAGACGGGCCTGGGCGATGCGCACGTCGCCGTTGGCTTGCAGGGCGCGTTCGATCAGGGCGCTCAGGCGCGCATCGTTGAAGCCGCGCCAGAAGGTGGCGATGTCAGCCCTGGGCGCCTGGGTGTTCACAGCGGTTGCGCCGGCGTTGATGAAGCGTGCGTCCACCACAGCCGCAGGGCGCTGGTAGTCGGGCCCCACGGCGCTGCAACCTGCCAGGGCTGCCGTGAACAGCAGGGAGAAGCTGAAGCGCTTATTCATGGCGTGCCCCCTCAACGGCCACCTGCGGCGCAGCCCCGCTGTGGCGGGCTCGGCGGCGGCCGCGCAAGAGCGCATAAAACACCGGCGTGAGGAAGATGCCGAACAAGGTGACGCCCAACATGCCGGAGAACACCGCAATGCCCATGGCACGGCGCATTTCGCTGCCGGCGCCGCTGCCAAGAATGAGCGGCACCACGCCAGCGCAGAAGGCAATGGAGGTCATGAGGATCGGGCGCAAGCGCATGCGGCAGGCGTGCACGATGGCGGCAAACAACTCTTCGCCGCGCTCTTCCAGTTCTTTCGCAAACTCGACAATCAAGATGGCGTTTTTGCAAGCCAGGCCGACCAGCACCACGAGTGCCACCTGCGTGAAGATGTTCAAGTCTCCCGGCTGCATGAAAGGCGGGAAGCTGGAGAGCCACACACCGAACAGCGCCGACAGGATGCCCATGGGCACGATGAGCACGATCACCATCGGCAGACTCCAGCTCTCGTACTGCGCAGCCAGCACCAGGATCACCAGCAGCACCGAAATGGCGAGCACCGCCGCAAGGATGGGCACCTTGGTCTGGGTGCCTGGCAAGGTGATGTCGCGCGTCAAGCGGTCCTGGTAGCTGAGTTCGGTCCACTCGTAGCTCATGCCGCGCGGCAGCGTGTTCTTGAGCAGCGCCTCGATCTCACCTTCGGCCTGGCTCGACGAGAAGCCCGGGTTGGCCGCACCGTTGATGTCGGCCGAGGGGTAGCCGTTGTAGCGCGTCACGCGGGTGGGGCCAAAGGTCGGCTCCACCGTCATGAGCGCGCCCAGCGGCACCATCTCGCCTGCGGCGTTGCGCGTCTTGAGGTTGGTGATGGCCTCGGCGTTGTTGCGAAACGGCGCGTCCGCCTGCACCACCACCTGGTAGGTCTTGCCGAACTGGGTGAAGTCGTTCACGTAGAGCGAACCCAGGTTGACCTGCATCGTGTCGTAGATGTCGGCCAGGTTGATGCCCATCTGCTTGGCGCGCGTGCGGTCCACGTTGGCGTAGAGCTGCGGCACGTTGATGTCGTAGCCCGAGAACGGCGTGCCGATGCTCGACTTCGGGTTGCCGTACACCTGCCCCAGCGTGCCCCAGACCGCGCCATACAGCGCCTGCTCACCGAGACCGCCGCGGTCCTGCACCTGCAGCTTGAAGCCCCCGGCGTTGCCCAGACCGTCCACGGCTGGCGGTGGCACCACAAACATGCGCGCCCCCTGAATTTGCTGGATCGCGCCGTTGACCTGTCCCAGGATCGCGCCTTTGCTCAGGTCGGGTGTGCTGCGCTCTTCAAATGGCGCCAGACCGAAAAACACGATGCCTTCGTTGGGCGCGGCCGAGAAGCCGGCGATCGACAGACCAGGAAAAGCCACCGAGTCGACGATGCCCGGCACCTTGAGCGCGATGTCGCTCATCTCGCGGATCACTTTCTCCGTTCGGTCGATGGAGGCACCCGCGGGCAACTGCGCAATGCCGATGAGGTACTGCTTGTCCGGCGCGGGCACGAAGCCGGCGGGGATGCGGGCAAACAGCAGCGCCATGACACCGAGCAGCACGGCATAGACAATGAGCGCGGCCGACTTGCGCCGCACCATGCCGCCGACGCGCTGGCCATAGCCCTCGCTGGCGCGGTTGAACATGCGGTTGAACCAGGCGAAGAAACCACCGAGCACCTTGTCCATGCCGCGCGTCAAACGATCTTTTGGCGCGTCGTGCGGTCGCAGCAGCAAGGCCGAGAGCGCGGGGCTCAGCGTGAGCGAGTTGAAGGCCGAGATCACCGTGCTGATGGCGATGGTCACGGCGAACTGCTTGTAGAACTGACCGGTGAGACCGGGCACAAAAGCCAGTGGCACGAACACCGCACACAGCACCAGCGCAATGGCAATGATGGGGCCCGAGACCTCCTGCATCGCCTTCACAGTCGCATCGTGCGGGCTGAGTCCGCTCTCGATGTTGCGCTCCACGTTCTCCACCACCACGATGGCGTCGTCCACCACGATGCCGATGGCCAGCACCAGACCGAACAGCGTGAGCGTGTTGATGGAATACCCGAGCAGCAAGAGGAACGCGAAGGTGCCGACGATGGACACCGGCACGGCCAGCAGCGGGATGATGGACGCGCGCCAGGTCTGCAAAAAGATGATCACCACCAGCACCACCAGCGCGATCGCTTCCAACAGCGTGACCACCACCTTTTCAATGGAGGTCTGCACGAAACGTGTGGGGTCGTACACGATGCTGTAGTCCATGCCGGGCGGAAAGTTCGCCTTCAGCCGCTCCATGGTCTCGCGCACGCTGTTCGACAAGGCCAGTGCGTTGGAGCCCGGCGCCTGGAACACCGCGATGGCAGCGGCCTCCTTGTTGTTGAGCAGGCTGCGCAGGGCAAAGCTGCCAGCCGAGAGCTCCACGCGGCCGATGTCGCGCACACGGATCAGGCCGCCGGTGGCGGGCTCGGCGCGCACGATGATGTCGGCAAACTGTTCCTCCGTGGTCAGCCGGCCTTGTGTGTTCACCGCGAGCTGGAACTCGGTGCCGGTGGGTGCGGGCGGCGCGCCCACGGTGCCGGCGGCCACCTGCGCGTTTTGTTCGCGGATGGCAGCGACCACTTCGGCCGTCGTGAGGCCGCGCGCGGCGAGCTTGGTGGGGTCGAGCCAGACGCGCATGGCGTAGTCGCCCGCGCCAAACAGGATGACCGAGCCCATGCCCGGGATGCGCAGCAGGTCGTCGCGCACGTTGAGCTGGCCATAGTTGCGCAGGTACAGCGCATCGCGGCTGTTGTCCGGGCTCACCAGGTGCACCACCATGGTCAGGTTGGGGCTGCTCTTCTCAGTGGTCACACCAATCTGCCGCACGATTTCGGGCAGGCGCGGCAGCGCCCGGTTGATGCGGTTCTGCACCGCCGTCTCAGCGGCTTCGGGGCTGGTGCCGATCTTGAAGGTGACGGTCAGCGTCATGCCACCATCGGCCGTGGCCTGCGAGTCGAAGTACAGCAGGTTCTCGATGCCGCTGATCTGCTCTTCGAGTGGCGTGGCCACGGTCTCGCTGATCACGCGCGGGTTGGCGCCGGGGAACTGCGCGCGCACCACGATCTGGGGCGGTGCGACCTCGGGGTACTCCGACAACGGCAGTTGGAAGATGGCCAGCGTACCGACGAGGAAGATGAAGATGGAGAGCACGCCGGCAAAGCGCGGCCGGTCGATGAAGAAACGTGAGATGTCCATGGCAACGCTCCGCTCAGTTCGCGGGGGCAGGAGCCTGCGGGGCGGGCGCGGGTGTGGCGGGTATCGGCATGCCCTGCGCGTCCACCTTCAGCACCTGCGGCGCCACCGGCACGCCCGGGATGATGCGCTGCAACCCGTCCACCACCACGTTCTCACCCGCCTTGAGCTGGCCACCGCCCACCACGCGCATGCCTCCTTGCAAGGCGCCGAGCTGCACGCTTCTGAACTGCGGCTGGCCATCGGCCCCCACCACCACCACGAACTTCTTGCTCTGGTCGGTGCCGATGGCGCGCTCTGGGACCATAACGGCCATGTAGGGAACGCTGGTGGCCATGGTCAGGCGCGCGGCCAGCCCGGGCACGAACTGGCCCTTGCTGTTGTCGAATGTCGCGCGCAGGCGGATGGCGCCGGTCTGCGGGTTGAGGCGGTTGTCCACAAAGTCGAGCGTGCCCACATGCGGAAAGCCTTCTTCGTTGGCCAGGCCCATGCGCACGGCGGGCGTCTTTTCATTGGCCGCGCGGATGCGCAGGAAGGTCTGCTCGCTGCCATCAAAGTAAGCGTGCACGCGCGAGACACCGGCAATGCTGGTGAGCACCACCTGCTCGTTGACCAGGTTGCCAGCGGTGATGTTGGCGCGTGAGGCACGCCCGGCAATCGGCGCACGCACGGTGGTGTACGACAGGTTGAGCTGCGCGACTCGCAAGGCGGCTTGTGCGGCCTTGATGTCGGCATCGGTGGTGCGCGAGCTGGAAGAGAGTTGGTCGAACTCCTGCCGCGAGACGGCCTTGGCGTCGAGCAGCTTCTGGGCCCGGGTCACTTCGGTGGTGGCGAGCTCGGCGCGCGAACGGGCGGCAGCCAGCTGAGATTCGGCCCGGGCCACCTCGGCTTCGAAGGGGCGCGGATCGATGGTGAAGAGCAACTGGCCCTTGGACACCAGGGCGCCGTCGGTGAAATGCACCTTGTCCACGACACCGCCCACGCGGGGACGCAGTTCCACGTACTCGGCGGCCTCCAGCCGACCGCTGAAAGTTTCGCTGTCGGAGACGGTGCGGGCCACCGCGGGCGCCACGCTGACTGGCGGGGCCTGGGGCGGGCCGCCCTGGGCGTCTGCCGCGCCAGAGCAAGCGCTCAGCCACAACGTGGCCGCCAGAAGAAGAGACCACAACGCCAGAGGGATGGCCCGGCGCGGCGTGCACGATGAATTGTTCATGTTCAAAACCTGCAAAAAAGGTTCATGACCGATCCCGACACAGGAAGGCACACTGGTGAAAGTGCGCCATCAAGTTCCCGGCAGCGCGTTGACGCGTAAGGAACTTTCCGATCGGGGTTTTATCAACGGCGCGAGCATAAGGTGACTCCACCTTTCTGGTCGACCCCATTTGGGAGAGGCCATTCTGCTGCGCAAGGTCTTTCGACCATCGCTTACGTGGTCGCTGGTTTTGTGTGCAAACGAACAGTTCGACCGGCCTCACTCGCCGGGCAGTTCTTCCCGGGCTTCCACCGCCAACTGGCGCAGCACAGAGCCCGACACCGCCGCCACCGCCCGCACCCGCAGCGCCCGGCCGGTGGGCAGCTCGATGCGGCAGTGGTAGTCCAACCCGTCGGTCTGGCCGGGGCTGTTGCTGGCGATGCGCCGGGTCCATTTCTGTTGGCCGTCGAGCTCCACCGTCAAGGCATGCCAGGCACCACCCAACGGCTGCGGTACCCGCACCACGAGCGTCACATCCACATCGAAGCTGCGGTGGCGCTCCAGAGAGCCAGGGATGTTGAGCACCGCCACCGACGCGCCGCCCACGTCGCATCGCCAGACTTCGGCCTTTGGCTTCATGCGCTCAGCAGCTGTTTCAGTTCGCCCGTTTCAATGAGCTGTGTCACGTCATCGGCGCCGCCCACGAGCACACCACGCACGAACACCATCGGAAAGGTGGGCCAGCCAGTCCACATCTTGAGCGCATTGCGCCGGCGCCACTGCGAGAAGTAGCTGCCAACTTCCAGGTAACCGTGGGCCACGCCGGCCGCGTCCAGTGCCTTGCGGGCCTTGCCGACGAATGGGTTGCCCGACATGCCGAACACCATCACGGCGTTGCCGGCCACCTCGGCCTGCGCTTGGCGCAGCAGGTCGGCGTGGAGGTCGGTCACCTTCTGCCGGATGGCGGGGTGGATGGCGGCGTCGTCGAGGAAAGGGCGGGGCATGGGCGTTCCTTGGGCAGACCTGGGTTGAGGGCCTGAACTGTAGTGGGAGTTGAGGCCCTCCACCGCCCGCAGGTGTAATCCCGCGCGTTCGACCAATATCTTGATCCGCCAAGGGCATGGAACTTCGCTCTTAGCACTCACTCATAGAGAGTGCTAACATTCTTGGCCTTTGGCCTATCTCCGAGGAGGTTCTTCATGTCCCACTCACTTGCCCCTATCTCTGCTGCTGCCGGTGGCCAGGTCGCTGTTGCGAACCCCTGGGCTCTTGTGCCGCCGCTGGGCAACCTCGACGCCTATATCTCTGCGGTCAACCGCCTGCCGCTGCTCACGCTGGACGAAGAGCAGAAGGCCGCCCGCCGCCTGCGTGACGACAACGACCTCGAGGCCGCCGGCCAGCTGGTGATGTCGCACCTGCGCCTGGTGGTGTCCATTGCCCGCCAGTACCTGGGTTACGGCCTGCCTCACGGCGATCTGATCCAGGAAGGCAACGTCGGCCTGATGAAGGCCGTGAAGCGCTTTGACCCTGACCAGGGTGTGCGCCTGGTGAGCTACGCCATGCACTGGATCAAGGCCGAGATCCACGAATACGTGTTGAAGAACTGCCGTATGGTCAAACTGGCCACGACCAAGGCGCAGCGCAAGCTGTTCTTCAACCTGCGCTCGCGCAAGCAGGGTTTCCGCTCGGATGCGCTCGACGGCGACACCCACCGCGAAGTGTTGAGCGATGCCGAGGTCGGCATCATGGCCAAAGAACTCAACGTGAAGCCGGAAGAAGTGCGCGAGATGGAAACGCGACTCTCGGGCGGCGATGTGGTGCTGGACCCGGGCCCGGGCGACGACGGCGAGGACGCCTTCGGCCCCATTGCCTACCTGGCCGACGCCACCCACGAACCCACCGCCGTGCTGGAGTCCGCCGAGCGCGACGCACTGGCCACCGAAGGCGTGGCCCAGGCAATGAGCGAACTCGACGACCGCTCACGCCGCATCGTCAGCGAGCGCTGGCTCAAGGTGAACGACGACGGCTCGGGTGGCATGACGCTGCACGAGCTGGCGGCCGAATACGGCGTGAGCGCCGAGCGCGTGCGCCAGATTGAAGTGGCGGCCATGAAAAAGATGCGCAAGGCGTTGGCCGCCTACGCTTGAGCGCAGACGCCACCGTCTGCGCCAACCCCGGCTGCCTCGGCATCCGGGGTTTTTTTTCGCCTGGCAAGCACTGTTCTGGTGCCGTTCAAAATCAACACTGTCAGCCAGACAAGACACAATGACGGCCTTCGGTTTCTGTACGACTTCGCTCCCCTGTCGCCCGTGATCTTCCTTCTTCGCCTCGGCGCGGTGTGCGCCCTTCTGCTGTCGCTCCACGCGGCACACGCCCAGTCCCTGCCACCGCCGTTGTCGCTCAATGGCAGCGACAGCACCGTGCCCCTCGCAGGGAGCAGCAGCTACTGGGTCGATGTGACCGGGCAATTGACAGTCGATGAGCTGGAACAGCAACAGGCTGAGCTGCCGTTCAACCTGCGCAACCGGGGCAACCGCTTGCAATTGAGCCCCGGCGCTGTGCTGTGGGTGCGCTTTGACGCGCAGGTGATCGACACCGGTGCCCAATGGGAGCTGGAGCTCACCCATTCGGGCACCGACCGGGTGAGCCTGTACCACCGCCAAGCCAACGGCAGCTGGCATGCGCAGCACGCGGGCGACCGGATCGCCGTGCGCGATTGGGCCTACCCCGACCGATACCCGGTGTTCGCTCTCGATTCCCGGACCGGGCAGACGGTGAGCTACTGGGTCCGCATCGAACACGCCCGCGTGCCGTTCTCGGGCGAGCTTCTGGTCCACAACCACAACACGTTGCGCGAGCTGCGCATACACCAGCAGTTCTGGCTCGGGGCGTATTTCGGCATGGCCTTGCTGCTGGTGGCCACAGCCGTGGCCAATGCCCTCGTGTTCCGCGACACCAGCTTTGCTGCCTATGCGGTCTACGTGACGGTGCTGGCACTGGCGCTGGCCGCCTCGTTGGGGGTGGGTGGGCAGTTCATCTGGCCAACCTGGCCGCGGTGGAACGGCCTGGCTGAGTTTGTGCTGCTGCCCATGACCGCTGTGACCGGCCTGCTGTTCGTGCGACATGTGGTGCAGCCCAGGCGCATTGGCCGGGGTCTGGACCGACTGGCGCTGAGCCTGGCCGGGGTGTTCCTGGCATTGACCGTGTGGGACGTGATGCGGCCCACAGCCACCAGCCTGCAGGCCGTCACCGCGGCTGGCGCGTTGACCATGGTGCTGGTGTACGCGATGCTGTGGACAGCCTGGCGCACGGGGGACCGCTGGGTGCGCTGGATCGCGCTGGGCATCCTGCCGGTGCTGGTGGCCGGCACCTTGCCGGTGCTGCGCAACTTCGGTCTGATGTCTTCGGGCTTCCTTTCGCAATACGGCATGGTGATGGCAGCGGCCATTGAAGCCCCGCTGCTGATCTACGGGCTGTTGCAGCGCTCTTCAATGCAGCACGAGGCTCAAACACGCGCCCGTGCGCTGGCACTGACCGAGCCGCTCACGGGCTTGACCAACCGCCACAACTTCATGCTTCGGCTGCACGAGAGCCTGGTGCGCGCACAGCGTTACCAGCACCACAGCGCGCTGCTGCTGATCGACCTGGACAACCACGGCTGGTTTGCCGAGACAAACGGGCGCGAAGTGGCCGACCGGGCGCTGGTGCTGACCGGTTCGCTGCTGCGGTCGGTGGCACGCGATGTGGACACCGCGAGCCGGGTGAACGACAGCACGCTGGCGCTGCTGATGGAAGGACCGGTGCGCGAGGCGCAGGTGGTGGCGGCCGCCACCAGCATCGTGGCTGGCGGGCTGCGCCCCTCCAACCAACTGCCCGTGGGCTCGACACTCAAGTTCAAAGTGGTGCTGGCTTTGTTGCCTGACGCAGCCAGTGGCGCCGATCTGGAAAGCGACGCCCAGGCCCACCTGGACTGGCTCGGCAGCGGCCTGGACGCGCTGCGTCAGGACGGCCGCAGGACCATCCTGAAGCTCAACTTCTGATCAGTGCTCGCGTCTCAGGGCGGGGAACAGGATCACGTCGCGGATGCTGGCGCTGTCGGTCAGCAGCATCATCAAACGGTCAATGCCGATGCCGCAGCCGCCGGCCGGAGGCATGCCGTATTCGAGCGCCCGAATGTAGTCGGCATCGAAGTGCATGGCCTCGTCATCACCACTGTCCTTGGCCGACACCTGCGCGTGAAAGCGCGCGGCCTGGTCTTCGGCGTCGTTGAGTTCCGAGAACGCGTTGCCGAATTCGCGGCCGGTGATGTAGAGCTCGAAGCGCTCGGTCACCTCGGGCTTGGCGTCGTTGGCGCGGGCCAGCGGCGAGATCTCGGTGGGGTGGTCCATGATGAAGGTGGGGTTCCAGAGCTTGTCCTCGACCTTCTCTTCAAAGTACATCACCTGCAGGCTCGCCAGGCTGCGCGTGGACAGTTGGTGTTTGGCTTCGCTCAAACCCAGCTTCTTCAACTGGTTCAACAGCCACTCGGTGCTGTCCACGTTGTCACCCGCCTCGGTGTGCTTGAGGATGGCGTCGCGGATGGTCAGGCGCTCAAACGGCGAGGTCACGTCCACCGGCTGGCCCTGGTAGGTCAGCGGCACATCGCCGCGCACCTCGCGAACCACGTGCCGGATGAGCTCTTCGGTGAAGCTCATCAGGTCCTGGTAGTTCCAGTACGCCGCGTAGAACTCCATCATGGTGAACTCGGGGTTGTGGCGAACGCTGATACCTTCATTGCGGAAGTTGCGGTTGATCTCGAACACACGGTCGAATCCACCCACCAGCAAGCGCTTGAGATACAGCTCGGGCGCGATGCGCAGGAACATTTCCTGGTCGAGCGCGTTGTGGTGCGTGTTGAACGGCTTCGCGTTGGCACCGCCCGGGATCGGGTGCAGCATCGGCGTCTCGACCTCGAGGAACCCATGGTCGACCATGAAGCCACGCAGACTGGCGATGCCACGGCTGCGGTTGACAAAGCGCTGGCGCGCGTTCTCATCGGTCATCAAGTCCACATAGCGTTGGCGGTACTTGATCTCCTGGTCTGCAATGCCGTGGAACTTGTCGGGCAGCGGACGCAGGCTCTTGGTGATGAGGCGCACGCTGTCGGCGTGGATGGTCAGCTCGCCGGTGCGGGTGCGGAACAGCACACCTTCGGCCGCCACGATGTCGCCCAGGTCCCAGTGTTTGAAGGCGTTGTGCAGGGCCTCGCCCACGCTCTCGTTGTTCAGGTAGATCTGGATACGACCACCGCTGGGGCCGAACGAAGCGTCTTGCAGCGTGGCAAAACTGGCTTTGCCCATCACGCGCTTGAGCATCATGCGGCCGGCCACGCAGGCGCGCACCGGATGGGCTTCGAGCACTTCCTTGCTGGACTCACCGTGGACCGCAAACAACCCGGCAGCCTTGTCGGTGGGTTTGAAGTCGTTCGGAAACGCCACGCCCTCGCCCCGCTGCTGCGCTTCGCGCATCGCCTTGAGCTTCTCGCGGCGCTCCGCGATCAGCTGGTTGTCGTCGTGCGCCGGAGCGCTGGAGTCTGGGGTGTGGGCTTGGGTCATGAATGAAAAGAGGGTTGGGCACCGGTGTGCGCAACCCTTGATTGTAGTTTTGGGCCGGAATCGCCCCGGGGCCGTCGCCGTCAGGCGTCGGGGTGCGTCCAGTTCTTCGCAGCTGCGTAGACCGCGTTCGGGTACTCGGCCCGGCCGCGGCTGCCGTTGTAACGGCCCAGCGCCATGAAGGTATCGCCACGTTCGCGGTCAAGGTAGTGGCGCAGGATCACGCAGCCAAAACGCAGGTTGGTCTGCATGTTGAAGAGCCGGCTGGGGTCGCCGTCACCGATGAGGCGCGACCAGAACGGCATGATCTGCATGTAGCCGCGCGCACCCACGCGCGAGATGGCGTACTTGCGAAAGGCACTCTCGACCTGGATCAAGCCCAACACCATGGTGGTGTCCAGGCCTGCACGGCGCGTCTCGTACCAGACGGTCTGCAGAAATTCGATGCGGGTTTGAAAGTCGGTTTTGCGGCGCTGCAAGCGATCGCTGCTGGCGCCCAGCCATCGCAGGTAAGCCAGGCGCTTGTCCATGTCGGCAAACTCCGGCACCGGCGGCGCGCTGTTGGCGATGGCTGCACTGAGCGCACCCCGCACCGAGTCGGCCAAAGGCTCTTCCAGCTGACCGCCAGCATGCCCCCACGTGGGCAACGAGCTCAGCCCCAGCGACGCAGCCCCCAGCAGGCAATCACGGCGCGACCAGGCCATGGGCTTCATGCGCCGAGCTTGCCCTTCAGCAAGGTCAGCACGTCCTTCAGTGCCACCGATGTGGCGGCTGCATCGCGGCGGTGCTGATACTCCACCTGACCGGTCTTCAACCCCCGGTCGCCGATGGTCACGCGGTGCGGCACACCGATGAGCTCCCAGTCTGCAAACATCGCACCGGGGCGCTCGCCCCGATCGTCCAGGATCACGTCAATGCCGGTCGCCAACAGATCGGCGTGCAGTTGCTCAGCAGCCGCCCTCACCTCGGCGTTGCGGTCCATGCCGATGGGGCACACCACCACCGTGAACGGAGCCAGCGCGTCGGGCCAGATGATGCCGCGCTCGTCGTGGTTCTGCTCAATGGCTGCGGCCGGCAGGCGCGTGATGCCGATGCCGTAGCAGCCCATCTCGAAGTGCGCGGGCTTGCCGTCTTCACCCAGGAAGGTCGCGCTCATGGCCTTGCTGTATTTGGTACCGAGGTAGAACACATGGCCCACCTCGATACCGCGCTCGATGGCCAGCATGCCCTGGCCGTCGGGTGACGCATCGCCCTCGACCACATTGCGGATGTCGGCTACCAGATCAGGCTCAGGCAGATCGCGGCCCCAGTTCACACCGGTCATGTGGAAGTCGGGCTCATTGGCACCGCAGATCCAGTCGGCCATCACGGCCACTTCGCGGTCCACCACCAGCTTCACCGGCTTCTTCAAACCGATCGGACCCAGGTAGCCGGGGCGGCAGCCAAAGTGCTCTTCGATCTCGGGAATGCTGGCGAAACGGAAGCCGACATTCAACCCGGGCACCTTGCTCACCTTGACTTCGTTCATGTCGTGGTCGCCGCGCAGCAGCAGCAGCCACACCTGGCTCTTCACAACTTCGCCGCCTTCGTTCAGCTCGTCAGTGGCGAGCACCAACGACTTCACGGTGGTCGCCAGCGGCACGCCCAGCAAGCCCGCCACATCGGCACAGGTGCTCTTGCCCGGCGTGGGCGTCTTGACCATGGCGTTGGCGGCCGCGGCGCGCGGAGCGGCTGGCGCCAACGCTTCGGCTTTCTCCATGTTGGCTGCGTAGTCGCTGTTCGGGCAGTAAACGATGGCGTCTTCGCCCGTGGCTGCGATCACCTGGAACTCTTCGCTCAAATCTCCACCGATCGCACCGCTGTCGGCCGCCACGGCTCGGTAGCGCAAACCGAAGCGGTCGAAGATGCGGCGGTACGCTGCAGCCATCACTTGGTAGCTGGCCTTGGCTGCCGATTCATCGCGGTCGAAGCTGTAGGCGTCCTTCATGATGAATTCGCGCCCGCGCATCAAGCCGAAACGTGGACGACGCTCGTCGCGGAACTTGGTCTGAATCTGGTAAAAATTCTTCGGCAGTTGCTTGTAGCTGCGCAGTTCCTGGCGCGCAATGTCGGTCACCACCTCTTCGCTGGTGGGCTGCACGATGAAATCGCGGTCGTGCCGGTCCTTGATACGGAGCAACTCGGGGCCCATTTTTTCAAACCGCCCTGTCTCTTGCCACAGCTCGGCCGGCTGGATCACCGGCATGGTGAGCTCCACCGCACCGGCACGGTTCATCTCTTCGCGCACGATGGCCTCCACCTTCTGGATCACGCGCAAGCCCATGGGCATGTAGCTGTAGATACCAGCGCCCAGCTTCTTGATCATGCCGGCTCGGGTCATGAGTTGGTGGCTCACCACTTCGGCATCGGCCGGGGCTTCCTTCTGGGTCGAGATGAAGAACTGGGAGGCTTTCATGGGCGAGCTGATTTCTGCCGGCAGGCAGTGGTTGGGAAATCGTGGGTGGGGACCGGTGGACAGAACACCCGAGACCGGGATGT
>JANPKR010000119.1:0-2402 GCA_031426175.1 Hydrogenophaga sp.
GTGGCGCTGCGGGCCAGTTTGTCCAGCCGCGAGCGCAGCGTCTGCACCACCCAGGCCAGCGAGCGCGGGTTGTCGCGGTCCATCACCAGCAGGTCGATGAGTGCCACCATGTCCCGCCGCTGCTGGTACTGGGCATGGAAGGTGATGGTGCTGTCAAACAGCGCGATGACGGCTTCGAACCCGGCCTGGTCGTGCACGCAGCCATGTTCGAGCGCCAGCGACAGAGCGCGCGAAAGCGTGATGAGGCGTTCGATGTGGCGGCCCATGGAGAGCAGGCGCCAGCCGTCGTCATGGACCATGCGGTCGGTCTGTGAGCCAGTGATGGCGGCCAGCAGTTCGCTGGCGTTCTGCAGTGCGGTCAGGGCTTCTGCGGTCGCGTATTCGGCGTCGGTGGTCAGGGCGGCGCAGTCGCGCGCAAAGCAGGCTTCGGTCCGCTCGATCAGATGCCAATGTTCTTGCGACAGGCGCTCTCGCACCTGCGAGGCGGCGGCTTTGAGCGCGCGCAGGTTGAAGCCCACGCTGTGCGATTTGGCAAACAGCGGGTCGGTGGCTTTGGGCGAGAGCGCGGCCATGAGGCTGCGCGCAAACACGCGAGGCGACGCGGTGGCGGCGGGTGCCTCGGAGATCACCAGCGAATTCTCGGTGGCGGTGGCGGTGAGCCAGGCCATGAGCGGGCGCGAGTTGGGCTCTTCGCCGCCCAGATGGTTGAGCACGATCTGCGCCAGGCGCAAGCTGTTTTCGGCGCGCTCGGTGTAGCGGCCCAGCCAGAACAGGTTTTCAGCGGCACGGCTGGTCACCGGGCGTTTCTGCTGGGCCAGCGCCAGTGTGCTGGGCGCTGATTGCAGCAGGCTGGTGTGGTCCACCGGGCCGTCGGTGAGCACCCAGCAATCGGCGCTGCTGCCGCCGCGCTGCATGGCGGCGATGAGTTCACCGCGCGGCGCCAGGCGCACCAGGCCTCCGGGCAGCACGCGCCAGGAGCCGGCGCCATCGGCCAGCGCGAACACGCGCAGCATGGCCGAGCGCGGCATCAGCCGTTCGCCCGACCAAGTGGGCGTTTGCGAGAGTGGCAACCACGACTGCACGGTGTAATGGTCGGGGTGGCGCGCCATGCGGCCAGACCATTCGTTGAGTTCGCGCTCGCTCAGGCTTTGGCCCATGGCAGTGTCCAGGCCCGAGCGCGGGTAGGTCGGCTTGATCACGCTGTCCTTGAGCAGTGGCAAAACTTCGCGCAGGGCCGCGTCTTCGCCACACCACCAGGTGGCCAGCGAGGGCATGACCAACTCTTCGCCGAGCAGGTGGCGGCTGATGGCGGGCAAAAAGCCGAGCAGTGCGCTGGATTCGAGGGGCGCCGAGCCGGGCGCATTGGCCAGGAGCAGGTTGCCCGCGCGCAGCACCTGCAAGAGGCCAGGCACGCCGAGACGCGAGTCCGATCGCAGCTCCAGCGGGTCGAGCCACTCGTCGTCCAGCCGTTTGATCAGCGCGTGCACCGGCTCCAGTCCGCTGAGGGTCTTGAGGTACAGGCGCTGGTCGCGTACGGTGAGGTCGTTGCCTTCCACCAGCGTGAGACCGAGGTAACGCGCGAGGTAGGCGTGTTCGAAATAGGTTTCGTTGTAGGGGCCGGGCGTGAGCAGCGCGATGCGTGCGTTTTCACCTTCGGGAGCCATGCGTTTGATGCCGTCCATGAGCGCGCGGTAGCTCGCGGCCAGGCGCTGCACCTTCATGCCGGCAAAAGCCTTGGGGAACTGGCGCGCGATCGCGATGCGGTTCTCGAGCAGGTAACCCAGCCCCGAAGGCGCTTGCGTGCGCTGTCCCACCACCCACCAGCGGCCATCGGGTCCGTGCGCCAGATCGAAGCCCACGATGTGCAGCCAGGTGTTGCCTGGCGGCTTCACGCCCTGCATGGAGCGCAAATAGCCCGGGTGGCCCTGAACGAGGGCAGCGGGCAGCAGTGCCCGCTTGAGCAGTTCGCGTTCGCCGTAAAGGTCGCCCATGATGGCGTTGAGCAGGCGGGTGCGCTGCAACACGCCGGTCTCGATCTGGGCCCAGTCTTGCGGGCCGACCAACATGGGGAAGAGGTCGAGCGCCCAGGGCCGCTGCAGACCGGCCGAGGCGTCGGCGTAAACGTTGTAGGTGACGCCGTTGTCGCGGATCTGTCGCTGCAGGTTGTCGCTGCGGCGGTTCAGGTCTTTGAAGCCGTCGGTACCGATGTGGTCGAAGAAGCTGGACCAGGGGGTGGCCAGTGCGTCACTGTCGGTCTTGCCCCCGGCGCGCAGTTCATCGCGGTGGCCAGCGTCGGCGGGGATCGACAAGGACAGAGCCCAGTCACCGGCGTTGTCGGGACTGAGGTCGTCAAACAGGGAATCGGAGGCGTCGTGTTTCACTGCTCCCGAGTATGCCCGGTG
>JANPKR010000120.1:0-7098 GCA_031426175.1 Hydrogenophaga sp.
CCTTCGTGCGCCAGCTGGGTGCGGCAGTCGATCAGGCGCGCTTTTTCGGCGCCGTACTGCATGGCCTTGCGCGGGATCTCGTCGTAGTCCGGTTCGTCGGGCTGACCGAGGTTGGCGGTGTAGGCGTAGGGGATCGCGCCCTTTTGTTTCATCCACAGCAGCGCCGCCGAGGTGTCGAGTCCGCCAGAGAAGGCGATACCGACTTTTTGCTGCGTGGGAAGGTTCTGAAGAATGGTGGCCATGACGGTCGCTCAGTGGTTCAGCCGAAATGGCAGATGTAGTGGTAGGGCTCGGTCACGCGGATCTCGAAGCTGCTGTTGCCGGGCACGCTGAACCTGTCGCCAGGGCCGGACTTGAGCCAGGCGTCTGCGCCAGCCAGTTTGTATTCACAGCCACCCGCCACACACTCCATGATTTCGGGCGCGCCGGTGTTGAAGGTGAGGGTGGCGGGCAGCACCACACCGACCGACTTTTTGGTGCCGTCGGCGAAGGTGATGCCGTGGCTGACGCACTTGCCGTCGAAGTACACGCTGGCCTGGGTGTTGACGGTGACGCCGTCGAATTGGGTGGTGGTCATGGTGCTGGGATGTGAAAAACGAAACCGCGATTTTAGGCCGCGGGGTCCGCGGGGGATCAGAGGCGGGCTTGCCAGGCCGCGGCGTCGAAACCCACGGTGATGCCATCGGCCCACTGCACCACCGGGCGCTTGATCACGCTCGGGTTCGCCAGCGACACGGCCCGCGCGGTGGCGGCATCATTCACGCCGGTTCGCACGGTATCGTCCAGCTGGCGCCAGGTCGTGCCCTTGCGGTTGATGACGCTCTCCCAGCCCACGGCGGCGAGCCAGCGGTCGAGTTCGGTCTCGGGCACGCCTTGTTTCTTGAAATCGTGAAAGTGGTGTTCAACACCGTGGTCGGTCAGCCAGGCGCGGGCCTTTTTGACGGTGTCGCAATTGGGGATGCCGTAGACAGTGATCATGGAACGGGATTGTCGGTGATGGCGCCGAGGGTCGTGGACCCGATGGGACAATCCAGCCATGCTCAACATTCCACTGCCTCCGCACCCCACCACGTTGCCCGAGTGGCTGGCCCACGCCGAGCGCCTGCACCCGGTCACCATCGACATGGGGCTGGAGCGCGTGCAGCGCGTGGCGCAGCGCATGAACCTCGCGCTGACCTGCCCGGTGATCACCGTGGCCGGCACCAACGGCAAGGGCAGCACCTGCGCCATGCTGGAGGCTGTGTACACCCAGTCAGGCTACCGCACGGGCGTCTACACCTCGCCGCACCTGGTGCATTTTGAAGAGCGCTGCCGAATCGCCGGTGATCCGGTGGCCACCGACGATCTGCTGCCGGCGTTTGCCGAGGTGGAAGAGGCGCGCAAAGGGCAGGGCGGGGACGAAGAAATCAGCCTGAGCTACTTTGAATTCACCACGCTGGCGATCCTGCGCACGCTGTCGCGCGCCGGGCTCGATGTGGCGATTCTGGAGGTGGGCCTGGGAGGTCGGCTGGACGCTGTGAACATCGTCGACACCGACTGTGCCGTCATCACCTGCATTGCGCTGGACCACATGGCGCTGCTGGGCAACGACCGTGAGGCCATCGGTTTCGAGAAGGCCGGCATCATGCGCACCGGCCGCCCGGTGGTGGTGAGCGATCCGGTGCCGCCGCAGAGCGTGCTCGACCGCGCGCTGGAGATCGGTGCCGACCTCTGGCGCATCGGCAAGGACTTCCATTTCGCTGGCGACCAACAGCAGTGGGGCTGGGCCATGCACCCTTCGCACGGCGGTCGGCGCTACGCCGGGCTGGCCTACCCGGCGCTGCGCGGCGCCAACCAGCTGGTGAATGCCTCGGGCGTGCTTGGTGCCGTGGAGGCCTTGCGGTCAAAGCTGCCCGTGACAGCCCAAGCCGTGCGCAATGGCCTCGCGCTGGTGGAGTTGCCCGGGCGCTTCCAGATCGTGCCCGGCACGCCAACCCTGGTGCTGGATGTGGCGCACAACCCGCATTCGGTGGCGGCGCTCACCGAAAACCTCGATGCCATGGGCTACTACCCCACCACCCACGCGGTGTTCGGCGCAATGGCCGACAAGGACCTGGGCGCCATGCTCGAACGCATCGCGCCGCTCATCGACCGTTGGCACCTGACCGACCTGCCCCTGCCCCGCGCCAGCACTGCCGCAGCTCTGGCCGAAACCCTCAAGACCCACCCCGCCACGGCAAAAAGCACGGTGGCGGGCTGCCACTCCAACCCCATGGAGGCCCTGCGGGCAGCGGTGTCCCACGCGGACCCCGCTGATAGAATCGTGGTCTTCGGATCGTTCTTCACCGTGGGGGGTGTTCTGCAGGACGGTGTGCCCCGCTTGTCGGCCAAACACCTGCCTTCCTGACCCCTTTGCCCGAGCTGTCCCGACCCGTTTCTGTGTCGCGCCCTTCGCCAGGCCTCCTTTGGCGCCATGGTTCCCACCCGAATGTTCAAATCCCGTTCAGGCTCACAGGGCAATCCATCGACACCGCCGCCGCAGAGCATTGACGCCGTGCGCCGCCGCGCGCGCCACCGCCTCATTGGCGCAAGCGTGCTGGTGCTGCTGGGCGTGGTGGGTTTCCCCCTGCTGTTCGACACGCAACCGCGCCCGATTTCGGTCGATATTCCGATCGAGATACCGGCAAAAAACACGCCTGCGCCCGCAGTGAAGCCACCCGCGACAGCGGCGATACCTGCTGCAGCGCCCGCCGCCGCCAAACCACCCGCGCCCAGCGTCGAAGCCCGCGAGACCCTGGGTGTGCGCGAAGAGGTGGTGGAGGCCACGACCCCGGCCAAACCCGCTCCGGAGCCCGCCAAGCCAACGACCGCACCCGCTGACGCCGAGCGTGCCCGCGCCTTGCTCGAAGGCAAGGCCGCCACCGCGCCTGCGGCACCCGCCGCGTCAACGCCGGCCACCGCAGCCGCCGAGCGCCTCGTGGTGCAGGTGGGTGCATTCTCTGAAGAGGCGGGTGCCCGCGCCGTGCGCCAGAAACTCGAAGCTGCTGGACTCAAGACCTACACCCACGTGGCCGAAACGTCTGAAGGGCGTCGCATTCGCGTGCGCCTGGGGCCGTACAACAACCGTGCGGAGGCCGACAAAGCAGCTGCCCGCGTGAAGGCCCTGGGCTTGCCCGCGGCGGTGCTCACGCTGTGACGCGCCATCGGACGCGGGCTGCATGGGATTGACGGATGGTTTGCTGCTGACGGTGTTGTTGCTGTCGGTGTTGCTGGGTGCGTGGCGCGGCCTGGTTTACGAAGTGCTCTCTGTGGCCAGCTGGGTGGCGGCCTTTGTGCTCGCGCAGGCCTATGCCGATGAAATGGCCTTGGTGTTGCCGCTGGACAGCCTGTCGCCACCGTTGCGGCTGGCGGTTGGTTTTCTGGTGGTGTTCATCGCGGTGGCGTTTGCGGGCGGATTGCTCGCCTGGCTGGTCAAGAAATTGGTGGCATCGGTCGGTTTGCGACCGGTGGACCGGATTTTGGGCAGCGCCTTCGGGCTGGCGCGGGGCGTGGTGATGCTGCTGGCCTTCGCGGTGGTGGTGAGCATGTCGCCGATGCGGGATGCTGCGTGGTGGGAGGATTCGGTGGTTGCCAACGCGCTCGTGGGTACCCTGCACGCCATCAAGCCCTTGTTACCCGAGCCGGTGGCCCGATATATCGCTTAGAAGCGCTTGAGTTTTTTCAGAGGATCGAAACATGTGTGGAATCGTGGGCGTCGTCAGCAAAACGCCAGTCAATCAGCTGATTTACGACGCCTTGCTGCTCTTGCAGCACCGCGGCCAGGATGCGGCCGGCATCGTTACCCAGCAGGGCCGCAAGTTCTTCATGCACAAGGCCAAAGGGATGGTGCGCGACGTGTTTCGCACCCGCAACATGCGCGCGTTGCCCGGACTGTGCGGCCTGGGCCAGGTGCGTTACCCCACGGCAGGCAATGCATTCAGCGAGGAAGAGGCGCAGCCCTTCTACGTGAACGCACCGTTCGGCCTGGTGCTGGTGCACAACGGCAACCTGACCAACGCCAAAGCGCTAGCCCAGGAGCTCTTCCAAACCGATCACCGCCATGTCAACACCGACAGCGATTCCGAAGTGCTGCTCAATGTGCTGGCGCACGAGCTGGAAAAGGTCACGCGCGGCATCACCCTGAAGCCTGCCGACGTGTTCGCCGCTGTGCGCGGTGTGCACCAGCGCGTCAAGGGGTCATACGCTGTGGTGGCGCTGATCGCCGGCCACGGTCTGCTGGCTTTCCGTGATCCGTTCGGCATCCGTCCGCTGTGCGTGGGCCACAACGATCAGGGCGGCGTGATGGTGGCCAGCGAATCGGTGGCACTCGAAGGCAACGGCTTCGAGCTGGACCGCGACGTGCTGCCCGGTGAAGCGGTGTTCGTCGACATGGACGGGAAGATGCAGTTCGAGCAGTGCGCCGAAAAAACCAGCCATAACCCATGTATCTTTGAATACGTGTACCTGGCCCGACCCGATTCGGTGCTCGACGGCATCTCGGTCTACCAGGCCCGCCTGAACATGGGTGTGACCCTGGCCAAGCGCGTGGTTTCCACCGTGCCACCCAATGAGATTGATGTGGTCATTCCGATCCCCGAATCGTCGCGACCCAGCGCCATGGAGCTGGCGCAGTTGCTCGGCCTGCCCTACCGCGAAGGTTTTGTGAAGAACCGCTACGTGGGTCGCACCTTCATCATGCCGGGGCAGGGCGTGCGCAAGAAGTCGGTGCGCCAGAAGCTGAACGTGATCGGCAGCGAGTTCAAGGGCCGCAACGTGCTGCTGGTGGACGACTCCATCGTGCGCGGCACCACCAGCCGCGAAATCGTGCAGATGGCACGCGACGCTGGCGCTCGCAAGGTGTACCTCGCCAGCGCCGCGCCGCCGGTTCGCTACCCCAACGTCTATGGCATCGACATGCCCACGCCCGACGAGCTCGTGGCGCACAACCGCACGGTGGAAGAAGTGCGCGAAAGCATCGGTTGCGACGCGCTCATTTATCAGGACGTGGACGCGATGAAGCAGGCCATCGGTTCGCTCAACCCCAAGCTGGCGGGTTTTGACGCATCCTGCTTCGACGGTGTGTATGTCACCGGCGACATCACGCTGGCCGACATCGCGCGATTGAACGCGGGTCGCGACCATAGCGAAGAGGGCGAGGAGGACACCTCTCGCCTGGCCCTGCCCAATGCGCAGGTCGCTTGAGGGTCGCAGCCGATGACCCGGAAGACCACCGATCTGCACCGCGACACGTTGGCCGTGCGCGAGGCCGTGGAGCGCAGCCAGTACGGCGAAAACTCCGAGGCCCTCTACCTCACCAGCGGCTACGTGCAACCCAGCGCTGAAGCCGCAGCGCGCCGCTTTGCGGGCGATGAAGAAGGTTTCACCTACGGCCGCTACGGCAACCCCACCGTGGCCAGCTTCGAACAGCGCCTGGCGGCGCTTGAAGGCGCCGAGGCCTGCATGTCCACTGCGTCGGGCATGTCGGCCATCCTCATGATGTGCATGGGCCTGCTCAAGGCCGGCGATCATGTGGTGTGCTCGCACTCCATGTTCGGCTCCACCATCAAGCTCATCGGCACCGATCTGGCCAAGTTCGGCGTGGAGTCCACCTTTGTCTCGCAGACCGATGTGGCTGCGTGGCAAGCAGCCATCAAGCCCACCACGAAGTTGCTGTTCGCCGAAACGCCCACCAACCCGCTCACCGAGGTTTGCGACATTCGCGCGCTGGCCGACATTGCACACAACGCCGGCGCTCTGCTTTGCGTGGACAACTGCTTCGCCACTCCGGCGCTGCAGCTGCCGATCAAGCTGGGCGCCGACATCATCATGCACTCGGGCACCAAGTACCTCGATGGTCAGGGCCGTGTGATGGCGGGCGCCCTGTGCGCCAGCCAGGAACTGGTGACCAAGACTTTCCTGCCGGTGCTCAAAAGTGCCGGCATGACGCTCGCGCCGTTCAATGCCTGGGTGGTGCTCAAGGGCCTGGAAACGCTGGACATTCGCATGCAGGCGCAATCCGCGCGCGCGCTCCAGCTCGCGCAGTGGTTGCAAGACCACCCCGCTGTGGCGCGCGTGCACTACCCCGGACTCACCAGCCATCCGCAACACGCGCTGGCCATGGCGCAGCAATCCGGCTGCGGCGGCGCGGTGCTCTCGTTTGAAGTCAAGGCGTCCGACGCCGAGCAGGCTCGCGCTCGAGCCTTTCACGTGCTCGACTCGTTGCAGGTCATGTCGCTCTCCACCAACCTCGGCGACACCAAGACTTTGATGGCCCACCCCGCCAGCACCTCCCACGGCCGTCTCACCGAAGCCCAGCGCCAGACCGCTGGTGTGGTGCAAGGCCTGATCCGCGTGGCGGTCGGGCTCGAACATCTACAAGACATCCAGACCGACCTCGACCGCGGACTCCTCACCCTCTGACATGACCAACACCGTCCGCACCCGCTTCGCGCCTTCGCCCACCGGCTTCATCCACCTCGGCAACATCCGCTCCGCGCTCTACCCGTGGGCGTTTGCGCGCTCCACTGGCGGCACCTTCATCCTGCGCATCGAAGACACCGACCTGGAGCGCTCGTCGCAGGCCGCGGTGGACGTGATCATCGAAGGCATGAAGTGGCTCGGTCTTGACCACGACGAAGGCCCGTTCTATCAAATGCAGCGCATGGACCGCTACAAAGCTGTGCTTGCCGACATGGTGACTGCCGGGTTGGTTTATCCCTGCTACATGAGCGTGGCCGAACTCGACGCGCTGCGCGAGGCGCAGATGGCGGCCAAGGAAAAGCCGCGCTACGACGGCACATGGCGGCCCGAGCCTGGCAAGGTGTTGCCGCCGGTACCAGAAGGCGTGAAGCCCGTGCTGCGTTTCAAAAATCCGAAGGGTGGTGTGGTGGCCTGGGACGACAAGGTCAAGGGCCGCATCGAGATCGCCAATGACGAGCTCGACGACCTCGTGATCGCGCGTCCCGACGGCACGCCCACCTACAACTTCTGCGTGGTGGTCGATGACATCGACATGACCATCACCCACGTGATCCGGGGCGACGACCATGTCAACAACACGCCGCGCCAGATCAACATCTT
>JANPKR010000121.1:0-9176 GCA_031426175.1 Hydrogenophaga sp.
GGGCATGCGCCGATAGCATCGGCCGCCATGTCCAGCAATCCCGTCTTCCTCGCTTCCCCCCACCCCATCCCCGCCAGTCAGCCCCTGCCGCACCGCAAGGTGATCCGCAGCTGGTTGGCCCCCATCGTTGAACGACGCACCACGCGCGCCATCGCCTTGCTGGCGCTGGACTGGGCGGTCTTTGCCGCGCTGATGGTGGCCACCGTGCTGCTGTCGGCCTGGTGGGCCAAGCTGCCGTGTGGCCTGGCGGCGGGCTTCATGATCGGTCGCCTGTTCATCATCGGCCACGACGCCTGCCACCAGAGCTACACGCCGTACCGCGGGCTCAACCGCGTGCTGGGCCGCATCGCCATGCTGCCCTCCCTCACGCCTTACAGCCTGTGGGAAGTGGGGCACAACGTGGTGCACCACGGTTACACCAACCTCAAGGGGGTCGACTTTGTGTGGGCGCCGCTGACCCGAGCCGAATTCGACGCGCTGAGCTCCCGCCAGCGCAGGCTGGAACGCCTCTACCGCAGCGGCTGGGGCCCGGCGGCGTACTACCTGGTGGAGATGTGGTGGAAGCGCATGTTTTTTCCGCGCAAGACCTACCTGGGCACGCATCGCGCCGAATTTGTGTGGGATGGTGTAATCGTGGTGGCCACCGTCGCGCTGTGGACCGGTGCGCTGGTGGTCTCAGCCCTGGCAACCGACCAGTCCGCCGCCCTGCTGGTCGGTCTGGGCTTTGGCGTGCCCTTCCTGTTCTGGAACGCGATGATCGGCTTCGTGGTCTACGTGCACCACACCCACACCGCCGTGCAGTGGCACGACGACAAAGCCGCCTGGGCGCGTGCGGCGCCCTTTGTGTCCACAACGGTGCACCTCACATTTCCCCTGCGCATCGGCGCGCTGCTGCACCACATCATGGAGCACACCGCGCACCACGTGGACATGAGCATCCCGCTCTACAAGCTCGAAGGCGCGCAACAGCTGCTGGAGACCGCCTTGCCAGGGCGCATCACGGTTCAGCGCTTCTCGTGGCGCTGGTACTTCGACACCGCACGCCGCTGCAAGCTCTACGACTTCAAGCGCCGCTGCTGGACCGACTTCGAAGGCCGGCAGACCAGTCCCTGCCAGACGGCCGTCGCCTGAGGTGCAGCGGCCCGGATAATGGGCCGCGCAGCGACTCCCGCTGCGCAGGAGACGCAGCATGAAATGGGAAAACAACCGCGAGTCCGACCAGGTTGAAGACCGGCGCTCGCAGCCAGGCGGCGGGTTCGGGGGCGGCCGGGGCGGCGGACGCAACATCGGTCTGGGCACCATTGCAGTGGCCCTGGTGGCGGGCTGGATTTTCGGCATCAACCCCATGACCATCCTGGGCGCGCTCAGCGGGGGTGACCTATCGCCCGCAGCCCAGGTGGAAACCAGCCAGGGCCCGGCGCAGGCGCCCACCGACGACATGGGCCGCTTCGTGGCCTCGGTGCTAGGTGGCACCGAAGACGTGTGGGGCCCCATGTTCCAGCAGGGCGGATCCACCTATCAGAAGCCGCGCCTCGTGCTGTTCCGTGGCGCCACCCCCACGGCCTGCGGCACCGGCCAGTCGGCCATGGGTCCGTTTTACTGCCCGGGCGACCAGAAGGTCTACATCGACCTCGCTTTCTACGACACGCTGCGCACCCAGCTGGGCGCGCCGGGCGATTTTGCGCAGGCCTATGTGATCGCGCACGAGGTGGGCCACCACGTGCAAAACCTGCTGGGCATCACCGGCAAGATGGACGAGATGCGCGGCAAGGTCAGCCAGCGCGAGTTCAATGCCATGTCGGTGCGGGTCGAGCTGCAGGCCGACTGCTTTGCCGGCATCTGGGCCCACCACAACCAGAAGACCGGCAACATCCTCGAGCCCGGCGACGTGGAAGAGGCCATGAACGCGGCCGCTGCCATCGGCGACGACGCCCTGCAGCGCAAGAGCCAGGGTCAGGTGGTGCCGGACAGCTTCACCCACGGCACCAGCGAGCAGCGGCAACGCTGGTTCAACAGCGGCCTGAAGACCGGCAGTGTCCAGGCTTGTGACACCTTCAAGTCAGCCAGCCTTTGATTGGTGCGCGGGCGGAGTTGGGCGAAAAGTGGTCAAAGTGCGACAATGACGGGCTAACTTTGACGCCCATGACCCAATCTTTCTCCGAACTCTCCCTCTCTCCCGCCATTGAGCGTGCCGTGGCCGAAATGGGCTACGAGACCATGACGCCCATCCAGGCGCAGGCAATTCCTGTGGTGCTGCAAGGCCGCGACGTGATGGGCGCCGCCCAGACGGGTACCGGGAAAACAGCCGCCTTCACCCTGCCGCTGCTGCAGCGCATGATGAAGCACGAAAACGCCTCCACTTCGCCCGCGCGCCACCCTGTGCGCGCTCTGGTGCTGTTGCCCACGCGCGAACTCGCCGACCAGGTGGCCGAGCAGGTCAAGCTCTACGCCAAGTACACCAACCTGCGCAGCATGGTGGTGTTCGGTGGCATGGACATGAAGCCGCAGACGGCCGAGCTCAAAAAGGGCGTCGAAGTGCTGGTGGCCACGCCAGGCCGCCTGCTCGATCACATCGAGGCCAAGAACTGCGTGCTCAACCAGGTTGAATACGTGGTGCTGGACGAAGCCGACCGCATGCTCGACATCGGTTTCCTGCCCGACCTGCAACGCATCCTCTCCTACTTGCCCAAACAGCGCACCACGCTGCTGTTCTCGGCCACGTTCTCCACCGAGATCAAGCGCCTGGCTGGGAGCTACCTGCAAGATCCGGTGACGATTGAAGTGGCGCGCTCCAATGCCACCGCTTCCACGGTGGAGCAGCACTTCTACAGCGTCGGCGACGATGACAAGCGCATCGTTCTGAAGAAGATCCTGGCCGAGCGCGGCCTCAAGCAGGCGTTCGTTTTCGTCAACAGCAAACTGGGCTGTGCACGGCTGGCGCGTTCGCTGGAGCGCGAGGGGCTCAACACCACCGCCCTGCACGGCGACAAGAGCCAGGACGAGCGCCTGAAGGCGCTGGAAGCCTTCAAGAGCGGCGCGGTCGACTTGCTGGTCTGCACCGACGTGGCCGCGCGCGGCCTGGACATCAAGGACGTCCCGGCGGTGTTCAACTTCGACATCCCGTTCAACGCAGAGGACTATGTGCACCGCATCGGCCGCACCGGCCGAGCCGGCGCGTCTGGCCTGGCGGTTTCGTTTGTGAGTCCGCGCGACGCACGCTTGATGGGTGATCTGGAGAAGCTGCTCGGCAAGAAGCTCGAACTCGAAGCGCTCGAACTCGAAGCGGACAAACGCCCAGCCGGTCGCTTCAACGATGGTCAGCGCGCGTGGCAGACGCCTGAAGGTGGCGACGAGCGCCGCGAGCCACGTGAATCCCGTGAGAGCCGCCCAGCGCGCGACCGCGAAGTCCGCAGCGAAACGCGAACTGATGGCCGTACGGCACCCGCCAACCGTCCGGTGCGTGCGCCGCGCGCGCCCGCCGATCCGTTGTTCGACAAGCCGTACGAGCCCAGCGCCAGTGGCGACACGCCTCCGTCGTGGGAGGCTTCGGTACGCGCAACCGCGCGCACCGTGTCGCCCAACATCAAGTCCCGAAAAAAGGTGCCGGCGCTGTTCAAGAGCGCACCCGCACAGGTGGTGGCCGAGCCTGTCCCGGCACCTGTGCAGGAAGACTGAGCGCGGTCTTGGCGCCGCGCTCAGAGCGCCTTGCCAGGCCTTTGGGCCTGCTTGCATTGCACAGAGATTTGCTCTACCTGGCCGGTGTCGCTCAAGATTCGCGCCGCCGTCAGACAGCCTCCCCACACGCAACCCGAGTCCAGCGGCAACACGCCATCGCGGCGCGCGTCGCCCAATGTCGACCAGTGTCCAAACGCCACCGGCGTTCCCGCTGTGCGCCGGCCCGGCACGTCGAACCAGGGCATGAAGCCCGCCGGCGCGCCGGCGGCGCTTTCTTTGGACTCGAACTCCATCACGCCCTGCGCGGTGCAGAAGCGCAGCCGCGTGAAGGCGTTCACCACGACCCGCAGGCGATCAGCGCCCCTCAGCGCATCGCTCCAGAACGGCGGCTCGTTGCCGTACATCTGTTGCAGGAAGCTGGTCCAGTCGGGGCTGCGAAGCGCGCTTTGCAGTTCTTGTGCGCGCTTCATGGTGTCGGCCACGTCCCACTGAGGCAACACGCCGGCGTGCACCATGAGCCAGCCGTGTGCAAACAGCGCCATGGGCCGCTGTCGCACCCAGTCGAGCAGCGCTTTGCAGTCGGGCGCACCGAGGATGTCCTGCACGGTGTCGCTGCGGTGCAGCCTGCGCACGCCGTGCGCGGTGGCGAGCAGGTGCAGGTCGTGGTTGCCCAGCAGGCAGTGCGCGGCACCTTCAAGCGCCATGAGCCGGCGCAGAACTTGCAAAGATGCAGGCCCGCGGTTCACCAGATCGCCGAGCAGGTACAGCGTGTCGCGACTTGGTGAAAAGTCCAGCTCGTCGAGCAGGCGGCCCAAAGGCTCGTCACACCCCTGCACATCCCCAATCATGTAAAGTGCCATCGGCCGATTATGGACACCCTCCTCATAGTTTTTCTCACGCTGCTCAACGGCGCATTCGCCATGTCCGAGCTGGCACTGGCCTCCAGCCGCAAGGCACGCCTGGCCGCGATGGCCGAGGCGGGTGACAAGGGCTCGATCACCGCGCTGAAGCTGCTGGAGAACCCCACGCAGTTTCTCTCGTCGGTGCAGGTCGGCATCACCTCCATCGGCATGCTCAACGGTATCGTGGGCGAGGCTGCATTCAGCGGTGACCTCGGTGTGTGGATGGAGTCCAAAGGCCTGACCGAGGCCACCGCCAACATCCTCTCAACCGCGCTGGTGGTGGTGGTGATCACGTTCATCACCATCGTGTTTGGCGAGCTGGTGCCCAAGCGCATCGGGCAGCTCTACCCCGAAGCCGTGGCGCGCTGGGTGTCGCGCCCCATGACCTTTGTGGCCACGGCGGCCAAGCCGTTTGTGTGGCTGCTCACGCACACCACGCAAGGCATGCTCAAGCTGCTGCGCATCGACACCAACGCGGTGCAGCACGTGACCGAAGAAGAAATCAACGCCAGCCTGGAAGAGGGCGTGGACGCGGGCATCATCGAGGAGCACGAGCACCAGATGGTGCGCAACGTGTTCCTGCTCGACGACCGCCAGCTCACTTCCATCATGGTGCCGCGCTCCGAGATCGAATGGCTGGATGCGCAGGCCAGTATCGACGTGGCGGTGCAGCATGCCTGGACAACGGGCCACTCGTGGTACCCGGTGTGCCGTGGTGGCCTCGATGACGTGGTGGGCGTGATCCACCTGCCGCGCATGCTCGCGCTGCAAGCCGAGGGCAACAACGAAACGCTGATGCGCCATGCGCAACCCGCTGTCTTTGTGCCCGAGACGCTCACAGGCATGGAGCTGCTGGAGCAGTTCCGAGAGCGCGCCACGCGCATGGTGTTCGTGGTGGACGAATACGGTGTGGTGCAAGGGCTGCTCACGCCCCTGGACATGCTGGAAGCCATCACCGGCGAACTCTCGCCCCACGCAGCGGTGGACGCGTGGGCCACACAACGCGACGACGGTGCGTGGCTCATCGACGGCGCCATGCCGGTGACCGAACTCAAGTCGCGCCTGGACATCGACGAGCTGCCCGACGAAGACAAGGGACGCTACAACACCGTGGCCGGGCTCATGCAGACCGTGGCCGGCGACCTGCTCGCCCAGGCCGACAGCGTGGAGTGCGCGGGTTGGCGCTTCGAGGTGCTGGTGCTCGATGGCCGGCGCATCGACCAGGTACTGATCTCGCGCCTGCCCGAGGCCGACAGCGCCATCGACATCGACGGCTGAAGTCGCCTGAGCCCTCCGGTCAGCGGTGGTTCGGACCGTCGTCAGTGCCGCGGCCCCGACGCGCATCGCCCGGCGCGTCGTCGGCGCCTCGCCCGCGGCGTGCATCTCCAGCGCTGTCGTCGGCGCCTCGACCGCGGCGTGCATCTCCTGCGCTGTCGTCCGCACGCGAGTGGCTGCTGTGGCTGGCGCCATCGTCGCTGCCGCGTCCTCTGCCGCGGCCACTGTCGTGACCGCTGGATGAGGATGAACTGCTTGAGGATGACGCGCCACCGCCATGACCACTGCCCGATCCTCCCCCGGAGCCAGATCCTCCGTTTTTGGCCAGGGCTGTGCCGGATCCGAGCGCGAGAGCCAGGGCGGCGATGAGTGCAGCAAGTGTGCTGGTGTGTTGGTTTCGCATGAAAGGCTCCTTGGTGAAGTGTGGATGTGAGTTCAAATGCGTGGGATTATTTCCCACGTAAAGAGTATTCGTGGGAAATAATCCCACGTCAATGGATTTGTGTGATTTTTTCCCACGCAGTTGGTTACCATCGGTATCACCATGCCGTCTCGCCCTGATCTCCTCTCTGACCCCGGCACCACCACGGCTCCGTCGAGAGCACTGGTGTCCGCATTGCGCCGCGTGTTGCGCCCGCTGGTGCGCCTGATGTTGGCGCGCGGCATCACCTACCCTCACTTGAGTGACTTGCTCAAAGGACTTTTCGTCGAGGTGGCAGAGCGCGATTTCCGTCTCTGCGACAAGCCACCGACCGACAGCCGCGTGAGCCTGGTCAGTGGCGTGCACCGCAAGGATGTGAGCCGGCTGCGTGCCAGCCCGCAACGCCGCGAATCTCCGCCGGCCACCACGGTCACCCTCGCTTCGCAGGTCTTTTCCCGCTGGCTGGGCGACCCGGCATGGCGCGGCAGCCGCGGCGCGCCGCGCCCGCTGCCCCGCCTTGCCAGCGAAGGGGGGGAGCGGTCTTTTGAAGCGCTGGTTGCCGGCATCAGCAGCGACATCCGGCCGCGTGTGCTGCTTGATGATTGGCTCCATCGCGGCCTGTTGACCCTGGACGAGCGCGACCGTGTGTGCGTCAACGTCCAGGCTTTCGTGCCTGCTCGGGGCGAGGATGACAAGCTGTTCTATTTCGCCCTGAACCTGCACGACCACGCTGCCGCCGCCAGCCACAACCTGTTGGGCGGGGATCCTTTTTTTGACCGCAGTGTTCATGCCGACGGGTTGAGCCCAGCCTCGGTGACGAGCTTGAAGGCCTTGGCCGCCGAGCACGGCATGCAGACCTTGCTGGCCTTGAACGAAGCCTTGCAGGCCGCCGAAAAGCGCGATCGAGATCGACCCGCTGATGCGCCGCGCGAGCGCTTCACGCTGGGTGTTTATGTGCACACCGCGCCGCAAGAGAACGGCAAATCTGGAGAGCCTGAATGAATCCCTTGCAGCGGTGCGGCGCGGCGCTGCTGGTGTTGTTGCTGGCTGCTTGTTCGGCCCGATCGCCTGAGCCTGTCCCCCAGCCAGCGCGCCCTGCAGCCGCCTGCAGCGCAGCATCCCAGCTGAACCCGGCTGTCCAGATCCCCGGACTGGGAGGCACTGGCGCCGTTGCCTCAACAGACCCCGGCGGCATTGGTGGTACCGGACACATGGCGCAAGAAGGCGTCGGCCTGGGGGGCACCGGTATCGTGGGTGTGGTCACCGGTTTTGCCAGCGTGTGTGTCAACGGGGTAGAGGTGGAAGTCGAGTCCGACACACCTGTACAGCGCGATGGTCAAGGCGCATCGTTGCACGAACTGGCCGTGGGCCAGTTGGTGGCGGTCCGTGCGCAAGGTGCCGGCACCGAGGTTCGGGCGCAGCGCATCGAAATGCTCGACGCGGTGGTGGGGCCCGTCGAGGTCATCGATACCGATCGGCAGGCATTGCGTGTGCTGGGCCAGCGCGTGCGGGTGCTTGCAGTGGCCGATCTGGCCCCATTGAAGTCCGGAGACTGGGTGCGCGTGAGCGGTCACCGGCTTGCCAACGGTGAGGTACGCGCATCGCGTGTGCATGTACTGCCTCCCGGATCGCCCCGCGTGGCGCAGACGTTGGGTCTGGTCGAGCCCGATGGTGTGGGTGGGTGGCGCCTGGGTGGCACACCGGTTCCCTGGCCGCCTGGGCAGACCTTGCCGGCTGCCGGTCAGGAGTGGTTGGTGCAAGGCACCTGGGACGGCCAACGCCTGCAGCCGCAGCGGATGGTGCCGCAGCCCACGCGTCGTGCTTTGGGTGAGGCCCGCGAGGTGGTGCTGCAGGGCTATGTGCATGGGCTCAGTGGCCGGGAGCTGAAACTGGGGTACGAGGTCGTGCAGCTTGATGCCGGCCTGGTGGTGCGCGGCGGGGCTCTGGAGTCCTTGAGCGTGGGTCACCCCGTGCAGGTGCGGGGCCGCCTCGACGGGCAGAACCGCGTGTTGGCCACCGAACTGACGCTGGGGCGCGAGGGCGGACGCGGTGCCCGCAGCGGTGGCGAAAGCGGCGACGACAGCGGAGGTCGTCGCGGCCGCAACAGAGGGGGTGACGGAGAGAGCGGCGGCGACAGCAGCGGAAGCAGTGGCAGCGGAAGCAGTGGCAGCGGTCAGGGTCGGGGGCGCGGAGGCCGGAGTTGAGGCGTCTCGGTTTCTGACCTCCCACTCGCCAAGCACCCCGGCGAGTGAGATCAACCGGACGCACGTCGTCCACATTCTTCGAAATCTAGGGCGCTCAACTTGTCGGGTTGGCTCGGCCATCACCATTCGATTCAGCCTTTGTTAATCGATCGGCGACTAAGTTTTAATTTACCTTATGTGACATCGTTTCTACATTCTGGTCATGCCCAGCGTTTCACAACCCCGACCCGAGGAGACAACGTGACCCACAACGACGACGACAGCGTCATCACCGATGCGAAAAAGCGCTACAGCGCAGGGGTGCTGAAATACAAGCAGATGGGCTACTGGCAGCCCGACTACGTGCCCAAGGACACCGACGTCATCGCCATGTTCCGAATGACGCCGCAAGACGGCGTGGACGCCGAAGAATGCGCCGCGGCGGTGGCGGGTGAGTCGTCCACCGCGACCTGGACCGTGGTCTGGACCGACCGCCTGACGGCTTGCGAGCTGTACCGCGCCAAGGCCTACCGGGTCGACAAAGTGCCCAACACAGGTCCGGGCACCAAGACCGAGCAACAGTACTTTGTCTACATCGGTTACGACCTCGATCTGTTCGAAGGGGGTTCCATCGCCAACCTCACCGCGTCCATCATCGGCAACGTATTCGGCTTCAAGGCGGTGAAGGCGCTGCGCCTGGAGGACATGCGCATTCCGGTG
>JANPKR010000122.1:0-8379 GCA_031426175.1 Hydrogenophaga sp.
GCCCCAGCCCGCGCATGGCGCCGATGTTGAGCGAAGGCAGGATGAAACCCAGACCGATGCGCCCCAGGATCGCCCAGACCACCAGCAGCGGAATGATCTGCGCCGGGCGAGCCAGGTCGATGGTCACCATGAGCGCGAACGACGCGGAAAGCAGCACCAGACCGATGCTCACCAGCCGGTGCGTGGGCTGCCGGTCGGCCAGCCGGCCCACCACCGCGATGCTCACCGCCAGCACCAAACCGGCAGGCAGCAGGATGGTGCCCACGTACGAGGCCGAGAGGCCCAGCCCCATCTGCATGTAGACCGGCAGCAGGTAGGTGGAGCCGAACAGCGCGATGCCGTAGATGAAGGCCACGATGCTGCCCATGGCAAAGCGCCGGTCCTTGAACAACGAGAGGTTCATCAGCGGGTCGATGCCCTGGTCGGGGTGGCGCTGGCGGCGGTTGAGCGTGCGCCGCTGCAGAACGATGAAGGCCACCAGCAGCAGCGCCGCGCCGCCCAGCAACACGCTGGCGCTCAGCGCGGTGCCGCCTTGAAGCTCCACCAGGCCGTTGAGCAGGCACAGCGTGCCCGCCGCCGCCAGCAACAGACCGCGCCAGTCCAGCCCCGCGCCCTGGCGGTTGGCGGCCAATCCACCAGGTGAGGTCGTGGGCACGAAGCGCCGCGCCAGCCACAGTGATGCGATGCAGAAAGGCACCACCATGAAAAAGATCGACCGCCAGCCGAAGCCGTCGACCAGCAGGCCGCCGATGCTGGGGCCGAGCGCGGGTGCGAGTACCACGCCCATGCCGAACACACCGCTGGCGCGGCCCTGCTCGTGCGGTTCGAAGGCGCGCAGGATGATGATGGCCGGGATAGGCTGCACCACCCCGGCGGCCAGGCCTTCGGCCACGCGCGCGGCCAGCACCAGCGGAAACGAGTTGGCAAAACCACCGGCCACGCCGCCCACCAGCAGCAGCCACATGCAGCCCGCGTAGGTGCTGCGATAGCCATAGCGCGCCAGCAACCAGGGGGTGGTGAGCATGGAGACCGTCATGGCGGCCATGAAACCCGAGGTGGCCCACTGGGCGCGCTCCTGACCGAGCGTGAAATGCTGGCTCATGTCGGGGATGGCCACGTTGATGATGGTCGACGACATGATCGACGCCATGGTGCCCACCATCACCGAGAGCAGCAGCAGCCAGCGGTACCGTGCGCCGTAACGAGCGCGCAGCGCGGGCAGGGAGTGGTCGTGCGGTTCAGCCATTCGCCACCGCCGCAGCAGCCGCACAGCGCGTGCAGATGCAGGCCTGGCCAGCGGCCTCTGCGGGCAAGCGTTGCAGCAGCTCGGTGCTGAAGGTGGCGCCCACACACCAGCAAGGCCCCTGTTTCTGGCCAGTCTCGCGTTCCAGCTCCATCGCGCAGCGGTTGGGCTCGCCGCACAGCGGGCAGCGCGCGGGGTCGATCTGGGGAGCGTTGGGAATCATGGGGGTGGGTTACTGCGTGCCGGGGATGGCGGTGTCTGGAGGCTATGGTAGTTTCAAAGGCTTCGTCTCCACCATGGCCACCGCTGGCCCGCGCCATTCAGTTGGGTGCACGCACTTTCCCATGTCCTTGTTCGCCTTCTTTCGCCGCCCCGCCGCCCTGCTCGCGCTTGTCCTGATCGCCGGGGCGACGCAGGCGGCCGGCCCGACCTCCAACCCTGTGCCGCACACCGTGCCCGACTCCATGGCCCAGCGCCTGCTGGCCTGCACCCTGTGCCATGGCGAGCAGGGCCGCGCCACCAACGCGGGCTATTTCCCGCGCATCGCCGGCAAGCCTGCCGGGTACCTCTACAACCAGCTGGTGCACTTTCGTGCCGGGCGTCGCAACAACGTGGGCATGGCCTCGCTGCTGGATTCATTGAGCGACGACTACCTTCGCGAGATCGCCGCGCATTTCGCCAGCCTCGATCTGCCGTATCCCGCGCCGCTGCGCAGTGATGCACCAGCGGCCGTGCTGCAGCGTGGTGAAACCCTGGCGCTGCGCGGCGACAAGGCGCTCGATGTGCCCGCCTGCGTGGCCTGCCACGGCCAGGCCCTCACGGGTGCGAACCCGGCCATCCCGGGCCTGCTCGGCTTGCCGCGCGATTACTTGATTGGCCAGCTCGGCGCCTGGCAGACCGGCCTGCGCCGCGCGAGTGCGCCCGACTGCATGGGCCACGTGGCCCAGCGCCTGAGCGGTGGCGACGTGAGCGCCGTGGCCAGCTGGCTCGCCAGCCAGCCGCTGCCCGCCAACACCCGTCCCGCGTCCGCCAGCGTCCAGCCGCTGCCCTTGCGCTGCGGCGGTGGGGGCTGAGCCCATGGGACGCCGCTTCACACCCTGGCGGGTGGTCTTCGTGGGTTTGCTGCTGGGCCTGAGTGCGCTGGCGCTGGCCGTGCTGCTGGAACTGCGCGGTGCGCCGCTGGACACCGAGGGGCCACCGGTGAACATGACGCCCCAGCTCGTGGAGCGCGGCGCCTACCTGGCCCGCGCGGGCAATTGCATGGCCTGCCACACCGAACGCGGCGGCGCAGCGTACGCGGGTGGTCGCGCCGTGCCCACGCCGTTTGGCGCTGTGCTCTCCACCAACCTCACGCCCCACAAAACCACCGGCATCGGGCGCTGGAGCGCGGCCGAGTTCTGGCGCGCCTTGCACCACGGCCAGTCGCAGGACGGCCGCCTGCTTTACCCCGCCTTCCCCTACACCCACACCACGCTGGTCGCGCGCGAGGACAGCGACGCACTGTTCGCCTTTCTGCACAGCCAGCCCGCGGTGGAGCAGGCCAACCGGCCGCACGCGCTGCGCTTCCCCTACAACACCCAGGCCGCGCTGGCGGTGTGGCGCGCGCTCTACTTCAAGCCGGGCGAATTCGAACCCGAGCCCGCACAGAGCGCCGAGTGGAACCGCGGCGCCTACCTCACACGCGCACTGGCGCACTGTTCTGCCTGCCATGCCGAGCGCGACCCGCTGGGCGGCAGCGGCGAAGCGCAGGCGTTTCGTGGCGGCCTCATGCCCGCGCAGGACTGGTACGCGCCTTCGCTGAGGTCGAGCACCGAAGGCGGCGTGGCCACCTGGGACATCGCGCAGGTGGTGGCCCTGCTCAAGACCGGCGTGGCCGAGGGCGCTTCGGTGATGGGGCCGATGGCCGACGTGGTGCTGCACAGCACACAGCATCTGAACGACGCCGACCTGCGTGCCATGGCGGTGTACCTGCAAGCACTGCCGCAGCAAGCCCCCCAGGCCGTTGACGTGGAAGCCGCCGACCCTCAACAGATGGCGCGCGGCGGGAAGCTGTATGCGCAGCAGTGCGCACAGTGCCACGGCGAGAGCGGCGAGGGTGCCGCCGGGGTGTACCCGCGCCTGGCCGGCAACCGCGCCGTCACGCTGCACGCGCCGCACAACGTGGTGCAGGCCATCCTGGGAGGCGGTTTTGCGCCTGCGACCGCTGGCCACCCGCGCCCTTACGGCATGCCGCCCTACCGCACGCTGCTCACCGACGACGAAGTGGCCTCGGTTGCCACCTTCCTGCGCCAGTCGTGGGGCAATCAGGCACCGGCCGTTTCCAGCCTGGTAGTGCAGCGGATGCGTTGACCTCTTTTGGGAGCCTTTGCATGAACAAACGATCCTGGCCCGTTGTGCCCGTCCTGGCGGTGGCCGCTGCCACGGCCCTGTTGTTCACCACCGGTTGTGCGGCGTGGCGCATCGGCCAGGCGGCCGACCTCGCGCGCAAAAGCACAGCTTTCCAGCAAAGCCCACCCGACGCGGCGCTGAGCCTGCTGATCGTGGGTGACAGCACAGGCGTGGGCACCGGGGCTAGCTCGCCCGAGGCCAGTCTCGCGGGTTTGCTGGGCCGTGCTTACCCGCGACTGCGCATCGACAACCGCGCGCGCGATGGCGCCACCTTTGCCGACGTGTTGCGGCAACTCGAAGGCACGCAGCGATACGACCTGGTCCTCGTGCAGGCCGGCGGCAACGATGTGATCCGCCTGCGCTCGGACGAGGACGTGCGCACCGACATCGACCGCGCCACCGCGCTGGCCCGCCAACGCGCCAACCGTGTGGTGCTCATGCCCGCGGGCAACGTGGGCAACGCACCGTTCTTCTTTCCACCCGCCTCGTGGCTCATGACGGACCGCGCCCGCCGGCTGCACGGCTTCGTGCGCGAAGCCGCCACGCGCCACGGCGCGGTGGTGGTCAACCTGTTCAAGGAACAGGCCGACGACCCGTTTGCACAGACGCCTGAGCTCAACGCGGTCGATGGCTTGCACCCCAGCGATGCCGGCTACCGGATCTGGCGTGATGAATTGCTGGCCCAAAGTGGCTGGGTGGAGGTGCTCGCGAGCGCCCGGGCGCGCTGAACCCCGAAAGTGTCGGGATATCTGACAGTTGGCGCGGGTGCTTGCGAACGGTTCGTTACAGATCAACAAGTTGCCCGCTTGGCCCAGCTTTTGCTCTGTTTATTGAAGCAAACAATTGAATTGTGGCGTGCCCTTCAAGGGCGTGACATAAATCACAGTCCTCAACAAGCCTCAGGCATTCCATGATCCGTTTCTTCTCCCGCTTCGCCGCTCCCTTGACCGTTGCCGTCTTGATGGTGGCCGCTCCCGCTGTCCAGGCTGGCGTCATCTTCAGCGACAACTTCGACCTCAATCGCGACAAAAGCGAACTCGATTTCAATGGTTTCAGCAACTGGAATGTGGGTGCCGGCACCGTGGACTACATCAAGAGTGGCGAATACAACATTCGATGTGTTGGCAGGATGGGTGGCTGCGTCGATCTCGACGGCAGCAAGATGAATGCAGGCCTCATGTCCAGCAAAACGGTCTACAACCTGCTCGCCGGTTCGACCTACTTTTTCTCGTTGGATCTCTCGGGCAACCAGGTGCGCGAGGAGAGCAACGCCGTCAAGTTCGGTTTTGCCCTGGCCAACGATCTGGGTTCGTTTCTGGCATCTGAGATGGTCACTTTGGGCAAAACCAACCCCTTCGGTACCTACACCGTGGCCTACACCCCCGGCAGCAACGTGAGCGCTCGCCTGGTGATGGGAAACAGTGGCGGCGCCAACGGATTGGGCGACAACGTCGGCCTGATCGCTGACAACGCCCGCCTCGAAGTGCCCGAGCCAGGCACGCTGGCCTTGCTGGGTCTTGGCCTGGCCGCTCTGGGCCTGCGCCGCCGCCGCGCTGCCTGAGCCTTCCGCTCCCCCAACGAAAAACCCCGCTGGCAGCAGCGGGGTTTTTTCATGGGCGCAGCGTTTTTGCGGCGTCAGACGCCGGCCACCACGCCATCGCTGCGCGGATCGGCCGCGCCCTCGATCACGCCGTTGGGGTGGCGCACCAATGCGCCTGCGTGGCCCATGGTGTCGCTGAATGGCTCGGTGAACAGCTCGACCGCATGGCCAGCGTCTCTCAGCGCCTGCACCAGCGCCGGGTCGAAACGGCTCTCCAGCTTGAGCGAGGTGGTCTCGCCGCCCCACGTGCGACCGAGCAGCCAGCGCGGCGCGGTCACGGCCTGCTGCAGACCCTGACCAAAGCGGGCGTAACGCGTGAAGACCGCCGCCTGCGTTTGCGGCTGGCCTTCGCCGCCCATGGTGCCGTAGGGCATGACGCGGCCGTCGTCGAACAGGGCCAGCGCCGGGTTGAGTGTGTGGAAGGGGCGGTGGCCGGGTTTGAGCACGTTGAGTGCCTTCGGGTCGAGTGAAAAGCTCGTGCCGCGGTTTTGCCAGACGATGCCGGTGTCCTGCAGCACCACGCCCGAGCCGAACTCCCAGTACACGCTCTGGATGAAGCTCACCGCGCGGCCCTGCGCGTCGATGCAGCCCATCCAGATGGTGTCGCCGGGCTTGGCCACATCGGGCCAGGGCAGGGCCTTGTTGCGGTCGATCTCCGCGGCCAGCTCCGTGAGCGCGGCGGGCTTGAGGAAACCTTTGGGGTCGGCTGGCAGGCGCTGCGGATCGGTCACCACACGCTCGCGCACACGAAACGCTCGCTTGGTCGCTTCCACCAGGCCGTGAACGTGCGCAAAGCCTTCGCCCTCGGTGACGCCCAACCGTTCGAACAGGCCCAGGATCATGAGCGCCGACAGGCCTTGCGTGGGTGGCGGCAGGTTGTAGATCGTGCTGTCGTTCAGCCGAACCGAGAGCGGCTCCACGATCTGCGCCTGGTAGGCGGCGAGGTCGCTGGTGCGCAGGGGGCTGCCCACGCGTTCGAGCTCGGCCCCGATGCGCGCGGCGAGTTCACCGCGGTAGAAATCGTCCAGGCCACGCTCGGCCAGCTGTTCCAGTGTGCGTCCCAGCGTGGGCTGTTTGAGGATGTGGCCAACGGCGGGTGGCTGCCCGTTGACCAGATGGGTCTGTGCAAAGCCGGGCGCGTCTTTCAGGCCGTCGAACTTCTCGCGCGTGAGGGCCGCCTGGCTTTCGGTGACCGCAATGCCGTTGTGCGCGTGGCGGATGCCGTCGGCCAGCAGGCGCGACAGGGGCAGGGCCGGGCCCCATGGCGCAGCCACCTCCCTCGCTTTGGCCCAGCCGCCAATGGTGCCGGCCACGGTGAGCGCGGCCTTCGGTCCGCGCGATGGAATGGTGCTGTGGCCGGCGTACCAGTCGAGGTCGGCCAATGCCGCCGCTGGGCCGCAGGCCGAGATGGCCACCGGCTCCTTGCCCGGTTCGTGGATCAGCCAGAAGCCGTCTCCGCCGATGGCGTTCATGTGCGGGTAGACGACGGCAATGGCCGCTGCTGCCGCCACCATGGCTTCCACGGCGTTGCCGCCATCGCGCAGCACGTCGCGCCCGGCCTGCGCAGCCAGGTGGTGGGGCGCCACAAACATGCCGCCCAGGGCGGTGAGGGTGTGAATCATCGGGGGTCTCCGTGGTGTTGTGGGGTCAGGTCAGCAAGCCGTAGAACATGCGCGCAGCGGTGAGCGCGAGGAAAAGCGCGAACACCCGGCGCAAGTGCTTGGCATTGATCGAATGCGCAAGTTTCGCACCCCAGCCGGTGGTGGCCAGTGTGGCCGGCACGATGAGCGCGAAACCCATCAGGTTCACATAGCCCAGGCTGAAAGGCGGGCGCAACGGCACGTCCAAGCCGTTGAGGATGAAAGCCAGTGTTCCAGGAAAGCTGATCACCATGCCCAGCATGGCGCCGGTGCCCACGGCGGTGTGCATGGGAACGCGCAGTGCATGGAGGATGGGCACGCTGAGCGTGCCGCCGCCGATGCCCATGAGGGTAGACACGCCGCCGATGCCGCCGCCCAGCAGCGCCGTGCCGGCGGTGCCGGGCAGGCCATCGGCCATGGCAAAGCCGTCGCGCTTGAACGCCATGTTCAGCGCCACCAGCAGGGCGATGCAGGCGAACACGGCGGTGAGCGAAGCGCCGCTCAAGAAGCGGCTGGCCACCGATCCCACGATCACGCCGACGACCATCGACGGCATGAGGTTCTTGATCAAGACCATGTCCAGGCTGCCGCGTTTCTTGTGTGCGCGGCTGGAGAGGATGGAGGTGGGAATGATGGTCGCCAGCGAGGTGCCCACCGCCGCGTGCATGCGCACCGACTCGTCGACGCCCAGCAGCGTGAACAGGTGGTAGAGCACCGGCACGATGACGATACCGCCGCCCACACCGAGCAGACCCGCGAGCACGCCCGCCACCAGGCCAGTGGCGAGCAGGGCCGCGGCCAGGCCCAGCAGCCAGGCGGTGCTGTGTTGGCTGAAGAACTCCATGCGTCTACCAGCCGATGGCCTTGGGCAACCACAGCGCGATCTGCGGGAACAGGAACACCAGCCCCAGGGTGAACAGCTGCAGCAGGATGAACGGCACCACCCCTTTGTAGATGTCCTTGATGTTCACCTCCGGCGGCGCCACACCCTTCAGGTAGAACAGCGCCCAGCCAAACGGCGGCGTGAGGAAGCTCGACTGCAGGTTCACCGTGATCAGCATCGCCAGCCAGACCGGGTCCACACCCATGTTCAGCAGGATCGGCAGGAACAGCGGCACCGCGATGTAGCTGATCTCGATCCACTCGATGAAGAAGCCCAGCACGAAGATGATGAGCATCATGAACCAGATGGCGGTGTTGACGCCCCCGGGCAGCGAGTCGAACAGGCTCACGATCAGTTCTTCACCCTGCAGGCCGCGGAACGAAAGCGCGAACACCTGAGCGGTCATGAGGATGAACATCATGATGGCGGTGATCTTGCTGGTGTCCAGCGCGGTGTCTTTCAGCGTCTTCCACGTGAATCGGCCCGACAGTGCCGTGATGATCACCGCGCCCACCGCCCCCATGCTGGCCGCTTCGGTGGGGGCAGCGATACCGCCCACGATGGAGCCCAGCACCGCCACCACCAGCATCACCGGTGGCACCAGCACCTTGAAGAAGCGCACCCA
>JANPKR010000123.1:0-13495 GCA_031426175.1 Hydrogenophaga sp.
CTCGAAGCCCGCCGGCGTGAAGTGTGCGTGCCCCACCACCATCACCACCTGGTCGCGGAAAGCGGGCAGGGCGGTGTCGCGCTGCTGGTCGAGGCGGCGGCGCAGCGCCACGGCCTGGTCCAGCACGTCTTGCGGCGGTACCCCCCAGCGGTAGATGGCGCGCTGGCTGCCCGGGTCGTGCCAGAAGTTGGCCTCTTCCAGCGCCCTCATGTCCTGGTCGGCCAGGGCCTGCCAGCGCTCGCTGTGCGCCAACCCCAGCGCCGGGTCGAGAAGGCCGGTCTGCAATTGCAGGAAGCCGGGCATGGCCGCCATGAGGCGGCGCGCCTTGTGGTCCTGGAACGGCAAGCCGAAGGCGGCCAGTGCGTTGCCCATGGAGTCGTCGCCCGAGAGCACCTGCATGGGTGCGAACGATCCGCCGTTGGGCGTGCCCAGCATCAGCAGTCGCGAACCCGGGCGCTCCTGCCAGCGTTGCCACACGGCGGGTTGCACCAGTTGCACGGTACGCGCCACCAGACCTCCCATGGAGTGCGCAACGAGGCGCACCGGCTGGCCGCTGGCCGAGCGAACGGTGAGGGCCTGATCCATCACCTCCGCCAGCCGGGACGCTTCTTCTTCGATGGGGCGGCGCCAGTCGAACGAGAACTCGATCACTTCGTGCGAGGCCGAGAGGAAGCCGGCCAGGTCGTCGTAGACGCTGCCGATCGCGCCATCGGGCAGCACGCGTCCGCCGCTGTCGGGGTAGGCCAGCCGGCCCAGACCGCCGAGGATGCGAGCGCTCAACCAGATGCGCTTGCCGTCCACCGCGAGGTGGCTGCCCAGGATGCCCGGCAGCAGGATCACGGCCGGTCGGTCGGAGGCCGGTGGTGTGGTGGACGAGCGGGGAAGGCCGCGCAGCCCGTCGCTCGAACTCCCGGCCCACGACATCGGCCCGATCGGCAGGAAGCCCGCTGGTGTGTCCTGCACCAGTGCGTTGCAGATGGCCTCGGCCGAGCGCTGCTCGCTGAAGTAGCTGAAGTGCGAGACCTTGCCGCCGCGTTCCAGCACAAACGTGGCCGACGCGTGCCCACCCGCCGGGGAACGCGGCGCGCCGCCATACATCGAGCGCGTCTGCACCACCAGATCGTTGTCGGTCCAGTAGAACGCGTCGGCCAGCAGCGTCTTGACCCACGACGTGATGGAGTCGCCCTGGATGTCGCCCGCCACCACCCGCAGCTGGCCCGGCACAGGCCCGGCGTCGGCGCCTTCGCTCGCGTGCAGCCATTGCACCAGTGGGCTCTCGGGCATCATGCATTCGAGGCCCGGCATGAGCGCCGGGTCGCAGCGCTGGCTGGCCACTTCGCCGATGAAATCGACCAGCGTGGGCGCCACCGGAATGGCCGCGAGCTCCAGCGACCATTTCAGCACCGACACATACGCATCGAGCCGTTTGGATGCCAGCAGCGTGCCGCGCGCCGGGCAGGCCACGCGCACCACCCGCGCCACGCGGATGTTGCGTCCCTTCAGCTCGGCGGCCAGGTCGCGCAGGGCCTTGAGCTGGTTGCGGTAAGCGGGCGCCTTGAACGGCGCGAGCGACTTCTCATCCAGCTCGGGCTTCGCACACACGCGGGCCAGCACCTCGGCCACGAGACCCCCGCGGGAATGCGTCAGCAGGTGCAGGCGTGCGCCATCGGGCAGCGCGCGAGCGAGCAACAGCGCGTTGTCGATCGGGCTGGCCATCAGCGTGGGGTGGTCGAACCCGTAGACGCGGTCACCATGGCGCGCAAACAGCTCGCGCACCTTTTGCGGGTGGTGTTGCCACAGCTTGCCGAAGGTGCCGTGGGTGTTGGAGAAGGTGCCGTGCAGCAGCACCAGCAAGGGTTCGTCCGGACCCGCGGCAGGCGGAATCTTTGCAAGCGGTTTTCCGCTGCCCTTGAGTGTGGTGGCGAAGCTGTGTGCCGACAGAGCATACAGGCCGGCGTCCACCTGGTCGTCGACCCGGGCGGCGATTTTGGCGGCCGTGATGCGTGAGGCCGGCTCCAGCAGCAGACCGGTGACCACCTCGACAGCCGACAGCAGCACATCACCCAGCCGACCGCGCGTGGCACCGCGCGTGGCGCCGGCCTGCTCAAGGCCTTGCCAGCCGAGCTGCGCAGGCACCTGGACCTCGGAGGCCGCAACGTCGGCGGAGCGGCTGCGCGGCACCGACGAGACGCCGCTGCGCGTGGGCCCCGACTGCGCCAGCATCAGGTCGCGCGCGGTCTCGGGGTGCAGCATGAGCGAGGGGCCGTTGCTGATGTGCAGCACCACCGCATCCAGTCCGGGTCTTGCCGTGAGCCGCACCGCATCGCTGCCGCCTCGCGTTGCCCCCACCAGCACGCGCTGCACCGTCTGCCCGCGCCCGCCGAAAGCCGCTGCAGCACCTGTACTCCCGCTGCGTGTGGTTCCCGCAGCGGCCTGCGGCTGGCCGCGAACGATGAAGGTGATCGGTGCGGCGGCGGTGCTCATGGGGGCCTTTCTGCGGCGGCGGTTCGGCTGGATTCAGCTCGCAGCGCGGGAGGTGCTGGTTTTCTTCGCTGTTGTTGTCCTTTTTCCGGGTGTGGCTGCGGCGGAGGCACGGACCCGCGTTGCCAGCGGCACAGCGCGCTGCGTGCGCGAGAGCACAGCAGGCCCGGATCGTGGGGTTGCCTGGCGCGTCACGAAGTCGTTGCAGACCCAGCCTTCCAGATCGGTGGCGCCCACCACCGCCACACGGCTCCAACGGTCCTGTGCTTCCAGCAGCACCAGCTCGGCACCGCGCTTGAGCGCGGGCGCGACCTTGGGAAACTCCGCAGCCGGGCCGCTGCGGATGTTGAGTCTGGCGGCGTTCACCACCAGGCGCACCGGCACATCGGCCCCACGGCCCAGCGCGCGGCTGCGCACGGCAGCCAGCGGAAACGCAGGGCCCGGGTCGACCTTGCGCCCACGCGCGATGTCTTCGTGACCCAGCACATCCTGCAGACCGTAGTGCGCCACAAGCACCTCGCACAGCTGCAACGCGCGCTCGATCTGCACCTCGGTGAAGTGGTGCCAGGGTCGGACACCACCACCGTGCCGGTGTTCGGCCACCACCACCTCGTTGTCGGGGTAGGCCTTGCCGAACCACGACACGCAGCGTTCTCCTTCGCGGTGCAGCAGGCCGGCGTTGTCCATCTCGATCCCGATGGCATGGTGGTTCAGGCCATCGAGCCCGTTCCACTGGCTCACACCGGCGTGCCAGGTCACGGCGTTGAACGGCGCGAGCTGCACGATGCGCCCGTCCCGCCCGAGCACGATGTGCGCCGACGCATTGCCTTGGGGCTTCTTCGTGCAAAGCGACTCCACCGAACTCTCCAGCGTGCGCCCGGCCGTGTAGTGCAGCACCACGAAACGCGGACGCAGGACGCCACCCACATTGGGCGTGGCGCGAAAGCTCACCTCGGGGCCGGTGAGGCGGTGGTTCTGGATGCCAAGCATGTGAAACCCTCCCTTGGGTTGCCGATGCAAACAAGGCGCCAGCCGGGGCGCCAACCGGTCAGACGCTGAAAGGCGTCTGTTTGAGGAACGCAGCCGCCGGCCCGAGCGTGAACAGGTTGGGCGACTGGCTCGGCGGCAGACCCGCGCGGACGAGCGCGTGAAGGCGCGCGTAGCTGCCCGTGAACGCACCGTTGTTCCACACGCGCAGCAATTGTTCGGTGAAGGCGCCGTTGTGGTCGCCGTCCATGGAAAACTGGTTGTCCTGGCAGCCCGAGATGAGGATCACCGAGGGTTTGAACTCCTTGACGATGCCGGTCAGCCGGTTGCTCACGGTCACGTTGGCCAGCGCGGTGTCGGGGTCACTCACACGCCCGCCGGCCACCTTGGCCACGTCGTTCTGCAACTTGTCGTAGAAGGCCTTGTGCGCCGCGTACACGCGCATGCCCACAGCGGGCGGCATGATGCGCGGGCGCTGCGCGGGTGTGCCGGATGGGGGTCGCCCGGCGCGCACCACGGTGCCGCTGTGGCAACTGTCCGATACCACCAGGATGCGAACACCGGCTTTGAATTTGCTGAGTTCGTAGTAGAGCTCGTCGTCGATGAGCTGGCCGTCGAACAGGCACCAGGTTTCGTCCTGCTTGTCGTCTTCTTCACCGCTCACGTCGGGCACCTGGCCGCCGTGGCCGGAAAAACTCATGAAGAAGAAGTCGCCATCGCTCAAGGTTTTGGCTGCTTTGCGCAGGGCCGCCAGCAAGTTGGCGCGCGTGGCCTTTTTCGTGATCAGCAGGGTGCTTTTGATGCCCCGGGATTGCGCGAGCGCCGACATGTCGTGAGCGTCGAATTCACACGCGGCCAAAGGCCCGGTCCAGCCTTCGTAGTGGGCGGCGCTCACCTCGTTGATGCCGATGTGCAGCGAGTGGGCCTGAGGCTTTTTTGCTGCGGAGACAGACGCTTTGCTGGCCATGTGAACTCCCCCGGTGGCTGTTGCAAATTGTTTGAACTGTGCAATCTGTCACAAATTCTGGGCGCTTTGCCTTGATGAAGCAATTCTCAAGTTGTAAGCGAATGTCCCTGCTGGGAGCTTTCGGACTACTCACAGCGTCGTTGTGGGCGACCCGACATGCGCGGTGGCAGCGGCGGCTGTCGCTCGAAACAGTCCCCACATTTCTGCATCGCTGCCCGACCCGATCTGCACGATGTTCAAGCACACCGGTTGCTCCGTGGCCGGGCGCAGGAGTGCCACCGAGCGCCAGATATCCGCGATGCCAGCCTGGATTTGCGGAAGATCGTCGTGCGGACCCACCACCAGCAGGACCTTGTGCAGCGGTGCGCGGCGCAACAGTTCCTCCAGCTCGAAATGCGTGCCGGCCCGCTCGGGGGTGTACTCGCGCAGATCAAGCATCACCACGCCGGCGCGCTCGATCAGCGCGAGTACGGTGGCCTGCCAGGTGGTGTTGGCACAGAAGAGTTCACTCACGCGAAAGCGCCCGTCGGGGTCGCGCGCGTTGTCCATGGCGGCCAGCGCCTGCGGTAATTGGTCGGAGCGGGTGATAAAGCGCTCGTGCAGCCGTCGGCGCAGGAAGGCGAAGAACTCGTCGGGCTCCATGTAGGCGCCCGCGAGATCGGGGCCGGCGATCATCCAAACGGGTGCGGCAAAGCGCCAGCGGGCCAGAAAACGGTCGGTGAAGGCTTCCGAGCGGCTCGACGGTTTGAACACGCGCAGCAACAGCAAAGGACCCAGCGGCGCGGGCGCCCGGCGCAGCGCCACCCACAAGGCCATGCGTTGCAGCCAGCGCCACGCCACCCACACGATCAAGATGGCCAGAGCGAGCCACTCCATGCTGGCGCCGGTGCGCTCTTCGAACGAGAGCAGCAGCACGAGGGTGAGCGAGAAGGCGGTGATGAGCGCCCAGTAGGCGCCCAGCGCCAGTTGCAGTTCGCTGAAGCGTTTGTCGGCGTAACGGCGCGCCAGGCGCAGCAGCATGCGCCACGACGCGAAGGCCGCAACACCCAGCAATACCGCCAGGACGAGCAGGGCGAGCAGCCAGTCGGTCCAGCCCACCAGCTCTTCGTCGGGCGACGAGTCGAGCAAGATCCCCAGCCACATCAGCGCACTGAAGCTCAGCAAGCCCACCGTGAACGCCGCCACCAGCGGCGGCCCTGCACCCCTCACCGCGGGCCGTATGAAGGTGGCGAGCATCAGGGCGACCAGGCCACAGAGGCCTGCAAATCCGAGGCCGATCAGCCAGCCCGTGCCGCTGAACGCCATGCCCACCGAGAACGCAGCGAGCGCGATGCCGGTCGCTGCCCACACCCGGCGCTCGGGCAGGCCGGCCTGAAATGCCCAGGCGAGGGCAACCGGGAGGAAGAGCAGCGGCCACAGCAGCAGGTGCGTCACGAAGGTCGGCAGGACCTCGCTGGTCTTGGCCGGATCGCTTGTCACACTCTCCAAGTGGGCGAATGCGATGCCCACCAGCACGAGCAGCGTCCACCAGTACATCAACCCCGCAACGAACTGCAGAAAGAGCACGCGCCGCCGCAACCGGCGAGCGGGATCGGTCGGGTCGCGGCCCGAGGCGCCGGGCACCGGGGCACCGGCGGGCAGCACCCGCATGAGCAGTTCGGGAACGGCCACTGCTGTGTCACGCGCCAGACTTGGTTCCGGCTCCGGGGCGTGTGGCACTGCCTCACGCGTTGCGGTGGAGGATTGCAGCCGCACCACTGCCTGTGCATAGCGTTTCTTGAACCAGACGGCCAGCACCACCGCCAGCGGCACCAGCAGTGCGAGCATCAGGGCGATGGCGGCGGCCCATTGCGTGGTGTTGAGTTCGTCGTCGGGCGTCACTCCGCTCGCTCCCTTTGCGTTGATGCCGGGAATTCGGATCGATCGTACGTAAAAAAGGCCGCCGGAGGCAACCTGGCAGCCTGGGAGCGGGTGGTGCAACCCTTGGGCGCACCGCCTGCAGCGTGCCCCTCAGTGCCCCGACGCGCCCGATGCGCCGATGCCGGTTTCCGAGCGAACCTGCTGTGCAAGGAAGCCCGCCCGGTCGACTTTGGCGCGTTGGCTGTTGTCCAGGATCGAGAACAGCCAGATGCCCACGAAGCCAATGGTCATGGAGAAGAGGGCGGGCGATGTGTAGGGGAACAGCGCCGAGCCTTTGGGATTGCCCAGCGTCACTTCCCACACCGAAGGGGACACGATGGTGAGCGCCACCGAGGAGACCAGACCGAGGAAGCCACCGACGACTGCGCCCTTGGTCGTGCAATCTTTCCACAGCACGCTCATGAAAAGCACAGGGAAGTTGGCCGAGGCCGCAATCGCGAACGCCAGCGACACCATGAAGGCGATGTTCTGCTTCTCGAACGCAATGCCCAGCACCACCGCCACCACGCCGAGTGCGATGGTGGTCATCTTGGACACGCGCAGCTCGGAGGCGCTGTCGGCCTTGCCCTTCTTGATGACGGTGGCGTAGAGATCGTGCGACACGGCCGACGCGCCCGAGAGGGTGAGGCCAGCCACCACCGCGAGGATGGTCGCAAACGCCACGGCCGAGATGAAGCCCAGGAACACGTTGCCCCCCACCGCGTTGGACAGGTGCACCGCCGCCATGTTGTTGCCGCCCAGCAGCGCGCCCTTGGCGTCCAGGAACTGCGGGTTGGTGAGCACGAAGGTGATGGCGCCGAAGCCGATGATGAAAGTCAGCAGGTAAAAGTAGCCAATCCAGCCGGTGGCCCACATCACCGATTTGCGCGCTTCCTTGGCGCTGGGCACGGTGAAGAAGCGCATCAAGATGTGGGGCAGGCCGGCGGTGCCGAACATCAGCGCCATGCCGAAGCTGATGGCCGAGATCGGGTCTTTCACGAAGTTGCCCGGCCCCATGATGGATTGTCCCAGCGAGGCCGCGACCTCGGCGGTCTTGCCATCCTTCAAGGCCAGGTCGGTCTTGATCTTCACCGCGCCGGCAAACATGGCCTCGGGGCTGAAGCCGAAGTGCCACAGAACCGACAGCGCCATGAACGAAGCACCACCCAGCAGCAGGCAGGCCTTGATGATCTGCACCCAGGTGGTGGCCGTCATGCCGCCGAACAGCACATAGACCATCATGAGCGCGCCCACGATCACCACGGCGATCCAGTACTCCAGACCGAACAGCAGCTTGATCAGCTGACCCGCGCCCACCATCTGCGCGATCAAATAGAAGGCCACCACCACCAACGTGCCCGAGGCGGCAAAGATGCGGATGGGGGTCTGCTGAAAACGGAAGGCCGCCACATCGGCGAAGGTGAACTTGCCCAGGTTGCGCAGGCGCTCGGCCATCAGGAAGGTGATGACGGGCCATCCGACCAGAAAGCCGATGGAGTAGATGAGGCCGTCGAAGCCGCTGGCCATCACCGCCGCCGAAATGCCAAGGAACGACGCCGCCGACATGTAGTCGCCTGCAATCGCCAGACCGTTCTGAAAGCCCGTGATGCCACCACCAGCGGTGTAGAAGTCGGAGGCCGACTTGGTTTTGGCTGCGGCCCATTTGGTGATGAACAGCGTTCCCATCACGAACGCGCCGAACATGCCGATGGCCGTCCAGTTCGTGGGTTGCTTCGTCGCCTGACCAAGATCGGCACCAGCGGCCCAGACAGCCGCCGACACACCAAACAGAGCCAGCAGCGTCAGAACGCGGCGCAGGGAAGGGTTGAGGTTCTTCATTTCGACACCGCCTGTGCCACTGCGTTGGAGAGCTCGTCGAACTCGGTATTCGCGCGCTTCACATAGATCGCCGTGATCACGATGGTGAAGACGATGACGCCGAAGCCGATCGGTATGCCGATCGTCATCACGCCATCACCCAGGCGCTGCGAGAGGAACGCTTTGTTGAAGGCCACCAGCAGGATGAAACCGTAGTACACGACCATCATCGCCAGGGTCAGCCACCAGCCAAAGCTGGATCGTTTCGCCTTGAGCTCCTGGTATTTCGGGTGGCTCAGGATGCGTTGGACCATGTCGTCTTGCATGGGGTCTCCTCGGTTGTGAAGTGGAGCCTTCAGCGTGCGCCTGGGCTCTTACCAAGCACTGACCCGAATATGAAGCAGCGCTGACACGGCGTCTGTCCGGAGCCCCACACAGCCGGTGCGTCTGCTCTACTTTTGAAAGCTTCGCGTCAGCTTCAGAACTATCTCCTAGGGGCTTTCCCTAGATTCGAAAGTTGGTTCGTCGCTTGCAATTTTTCAGTAAGAAACGGTTAACACACTCGCCGCCGGAGTCAAAGAACTGATCCGCAGCCGGCTGCGGATGAGAACCGTCGGGCCACCGTGCCGGACATACATGGAGCAAGCAAAAATGGCATCAGCTGACATGACAAACAACGTGCGGGAACGGTCTCGTCCGATGACCCGCGAAGAGAAGAAGGTCATCATGGCCTCTTCCGCCGGGACCATTTTCGAGTGGTACGACTTCTATCTGTACGGTTCGCTGGCCGCCATCATCGGGGCGCAGTTCTTCACTGCATTCCCTGAGAGCACGCGCAACGTGTTTGCCCTGCTGGCCTTTGCGGCCGGCTTCATCGTGCGCCCGTTCGGCGCGCTGGTGTTCGGCATGCTGGGCGACATGATCGGCCGCAAGTACACGTTCCTGATGACCATCGTCATCATGGGCGTTTCGACCTTCCTGGTCGGCATCCTGCCCAACTACGAAAGCATCGGCACGGCCGCGCCCATCATCCTGATCCTGCTGCGCATGGCGCAGGGCCTGGCACTGGGTGGTGAGTACGGTGGTGCAGCCATCTACGTGGCTGAACATGCGCCCGCCAACCAGCGTGGTTACTTCACCGCCTTCATCCAGACCACGGCAACGCTGGGCCTGCTGCTGTCGCTGATCGTGATTCTGTCGGTGCAGGGCTATGTCAACGGCGCCTACCCCGACGTGCCTCTGTTGAAGGATGGCGTGGCGGTCCTGATGGCCGACGGCAACCCGACCATGGTCAAGGCGTTCAACGCCTGGGGCTGGCGCATTCCGTTCATTGGCTCGATCTTCCTGCTGGCCATTTCGCTCTACATCCGTCTGCAGATGAACGAGAGCCCGGCCTTCAAGAAAATGAAGGAAGAGGGTCGCACGTCCAAGGCTCCGCTGAGCGAAGCCTTCGGCAACTGGAAAAACGGCAAGATCGCACTGCTCGCGCTGCTGGGTCTGGTCGCGGGTCAGGCCGTCGTTTGGTACACCGGCCAGTTCTACGCGCTGTTCTTCATGCAGAACGTGATCAAGGTCGACAGCTTCACCGCCAACGTCATGGTCGCCTGGTCGCTGATCCTGGGCACTGGTGGCTTCCTGGTCTTCGGCGCGCTGTCCGACCGCATTGGCCGCAAGCCCATCATCCTGACCGGTTGCCTGCTGGGTGCGCTCACCTTCCTGCCGGTGTTCACGGCCCTGACCAAGACCGCCAACCCGGCGCTCTACACCGCACACCAGACGCCCGTCACGGTGACGGTGTCGCCGACCGACTGCTCGTTCCAGTTCAACCCGACCGGCACGGTGAAGTTCACGTCGTCCTGCGACATTGCCAAGGCACAGCTGGCCCGCACCTCGGTGAACTACGAGACCATCGAGAGCGCGGCTGGCACGGTCGCCACCGTCAAGGTGGGTGAGACCGCCATCGTGTCGTACGACGCGAGCAAGTTGACCGGCGATGAGCTGAAGAAAGCAAAGGCCACCTTCGACGGCAGTCTGAACGCCGCGCTGAAGCAGGCGGGTTATCCGCTGGTGCCAGCCGACAACACATCCATCGCCAAAGCCAATCACTTCTTCGACATCTTCTCGGCGCAGAAGCTCACCATCGTGGCCATCCTGACTTACTTGGTCATCCTGGTGACCATGGTCTACGGCCCGATTGCCGCCATGCTGGTGGAAATGTTCCCGACCCGCATCCGCTACTCCGGTCTGTCGCTGCCGTATCACATCGGCAACGGCTGGTTCGGTGGTCTGATGCCCGCCACCGCGTTTGCGATCTCTGCGCAGACCGGCAACATCTACTCGGGCCTCTGGTACGCCATCGTGATTGCGGTCATGACGGTGGTGATCGGCACGATCTTTGTGCCGGGTGGCACGCACAAGAAGGACATCTTCGCCGGCGACTCCGCCGCTCGATAACGTCGACTTGAAGACCGGGCCTGGATCTTCCTCAGGATCCAGGCCCGGTCCACTTTGCGAAGCGACCCTGTCTCATCTGAAGCACATGGTCGGTCCGCTTCTCGCAAATCGGATCGTGATCAGCCAGTCCGATTTGCGAGGTGCAGACAATGGCAGGCTTGATGCCCGCTTCACCCCGAAGGAAATGCTCCCGTGACAGATCTTGTCTTCTCGCAACTGACCGACGTTTTTCGAATCGGCTTGATCATTGCCCTGGTGGTCACCATGCTCAGGACAGCCCCTGTGACCGGGCGCGTCCTGCCTTTGGCTGCCGGTGTGGTGTTTGTTGCCGTGATACTGCCCACCACCATGCCGGGCGGTTCGGCCAGCCTCACCCAGTCGATCCTGGTCGGGCTGGTCTCGAACGTGATCATCCTGGTGCTGGTGCTCGCGGTGGCGAGGCTGATCTCACGCCTGCGCCGCTGAATGCAGGCCCCCCGGATCCCCGGGCCCGAGGGTCTTCAGTACTCCAGGCGTTCCGGGCGGATTTCCTGCAGGATGGTGGTGGCGATTTCTTCGATCGATTTCGTCGTTGTTGACAACCAGCGGATACCCTCGCGCCGCATCATGCCTTCGGCTTCGCTCACCTCCATGCGGCAGTTCTCCAGGCTCGCATAGCGCGAATTGGGGCGGCGTTCGTTGCGGATCTCGCTCAGTCGCTCGGGCGCGATCGTGAGGCCAAAGATCTTCTTGCGGTGTGCCACCAGTGCCGGTGGCAGTTTGCGGCGCTCGAAGTCTTCAGGAATCAGCGGGTAGTTGGACGCTTTCAGGCCGTACTGCATGGCCAGGTACAGGGAAGTTGGCGTCTTGCCGCTGCGGCTAACACCGACCAGGATCACGTCGGATCCTTGCAGGTCCTTGTGGCTCTGGCCGTCGTCGTGTGCCAGCGAAAAGTTGATTGCCTCGATGCGGTCGTTGTAGGCCTTGCTTTTCGACGCGTCAGAGAAGCGTCCCACGCGGTGGTTGGATTTGATGCCCAGCTCCTGCTCCATGGGCTCCACGAAGGTGCCGAACATGTCGAGCATCATGCCGTTGCAGTGGTTCTGAAACACCGCGAGCACCTCCATGTTGACCACGGTGGTGAAGACCATCGGCCGTTTGCCCTCGATCTCGGCGGTGTGGTTGATCTGGCGCACCGCCTGGTGCGCTTTGTCCACGCTGTCCAGAAATGGCAGTCGCACACGGCGCACTTCGATCTCGAACTGGGCCAGCAGGGCGTTGCCGAAGGTCTCGGCGGTGATGCCGGTGCCGTCGGAGATGAAGAAGACCGTTCGGTTGGGCATGAGGGCGCGTCCTTACAATACCGGGTGTTGTGTCGGGGTCATTATCAATGGCCCTGCCGTCTCATTTGCCTCCCTGCCCGGTGCCAGACCCACAACAGAACAACAGGTCACCAGCCCCTGCATGGACACCCCGGTTTTTCAACCTTAGGAGTTTTCCCATGTCCCACCTGTTTGGAGCGACCGATCTGGTCGTGCCGTTCGAGCGCCTGCGTATGACCGACGTCGAGTCGGTTGGCGGCAAGAACGCCAGTCTCGGCGAAATGATTTCGCAACTGCCCACCGGCGTGAAAGTGCCCACCGGCTTTGCCACCACCGCGCACGCCTTTCGCGAATTCCTCAAGCACGACGGCCTGACCGAGCGCATCAACGCGCGCCTGGACGCATTGGACACCGAAGACGTGCGCGCGCTGGCCCAGGCTGGCGCCGAGATCCGCGCCATGGTTGAAAACCAGCCGTTTCCGGCCGACCTGGAAAAGGCCATCCGCGAAGCCTTTGTCACCCTCACCCACGGCAACGACACGGCCTCGTTTGCGGTGCGCTCCTCGGCCACCGCCGAAGACCTGCCCGACGCTTCCTTTGCCGGCCAGCAGGAGACCTTCCTCAACGTGATCGGTATCGACGAGGTGCTGCACAAGATGAAGGAAGTTTTTGCATCGCTCTACAACGACCGCGCCATCAGCTACCGCGTGCACAAGGGATTCGCCCACGCCGATGTGGCGCTGAGCGCCGGCGTGCAGCGCATGGTGCGCTCAGACCTGGGGGCTGCCGGCGTGATGTTCACCATCGACACCGAGAGCGGTTTTGAAGACGTGGTCTTCATCACCAGCAGCTACGGCTTGGGCGAGACCGTGGTGCAGGGCGCCGTGAATCCCGACGAGTTTTATGTGCACAAGCCCATGCTCAAGGCAGGCAAGCGCGCGCTGATCCGGCGCAACCTGGGCAGCAAGCTCATCCAGATGGGCTTCACCACCGACGCAGAAAAATCGGGCACCGGCGCGCTCAAAGGCAAGCTGGTGAAGACCACCGACGTCCCGGTGGAGCTGCGCAACCGCTACAGCCTGACCGACGCCGATGTGGAACAGCTCGCACGCTACGCCATGGTGATCGAACAGCACTACGGCCGCGCCATGGACATCGAGTGGGGCAAGGACGGTGTGGACGGCCAGCTCTACATCCTGCAGGCCCGTCCCGAGACGGTGAAGAGCCAGAGCGCCGGCAAGACCGAGGTTCGCTACAAACTCAAAGGCAAGGGCGCGGTGCTGGCCAGCGGCCGCGCCATCGGCCAGAAAGTGGGCACCGGCCCGGTGCGTCTGGTGCACAACATCAGCGAGATGGACAAGGTGCAGCCCGGTGATGTTCTGGTGACCGACATGACCGACCCGAACTGGGAGCCGGTGATGAAACGGGCCAGCGCCATCGTGACCAACCGCGGCGGGCGCACCTGCCACGCGGCCATCATTGCGCGCGAGCTGGGCATTCCGGCGGTGGTGGGTTGTGGTGACGCGACCGAGCTGCTCAAGGAGGGCACGTTGGTCACCGTGAGTTGTGCTGAAGGCGACACCGGCAA
>JANPKR010000124.1:0-9520 GCA_031426175.1 Hydrogenophaga sp.
CCATTGGACGCGGTGGGCAACACCACCAAGGCCGTGACCAAGGGCTACGCGATCGGCTCGGCCGGCCTGGCTGCGCTCGTGCTGTTTGCCGACTACACCCACAAGCTGGAGACCTACGGGCACCAGATCACCTTCGACCTCAGCGACCCGATGGTGATCGTGGGCCTGTTCATCGGCGGCATGATCCCCTACCTGTTCGGCGCCATGGCCATGGAAGCCGTGGGACGCGCCGCCGGTGCGGTGGTGGTGGAAGTCCGCCGTCAGTTCAAGGAGATCCCCGGCATCATGGAAGGCACGGCCAAGCCCGAGTACGGCCGTGCGGTCGACATGCTGACCACCGCCGCCATCAAGGAAATGGTGATCCCCTCGCTGCTGCCGGTGGTGGTGCCGATTCTGGTGGGCGTGCTGCTGGGCCCCAAGGCGCTCGGTGGTTTGCTCATGGGCACCATCGTCACCGGCCTGTTTGTCGCCATCTCCATGTGCACCGGCGGCGGCGCATGGGACAACGCCAAGAAGTACATCGAAGACGGCCACCACGGTGGCAAGGGCAGCGAAGCACACAAGGCCGCCGTGACCGGTGACACCGTGGGCGACCCCTACAAGGACACCGCTGGCCCGGCTGTGAACCCATTGATCAAGATCATCAACATCGTGGCGCTGCTGATCGTGCCGCTGCTGCCGATGGCAGCCTGATCCGTCCGCTGACGGTTCAAACGGCCCGCTTCGGCGGGCCGTTTTTCTTTTTGCTCGACGCCATCGGGGCGCCCGCGAGCAGGCGCACCACCGCGCTGGCACTCGGCGTGAGGCGCTCCAGTTGCGCGGCCTCGCCGCGTTCGATGGCTTCCAACACGAGTTCGTGGATGCCACCCACCGCAGCCACTGCCATGGTGGGCGTGAGCACTGGGTCTTGGGTGTTGATCGTCTCCAGCATGTGGTCGGCCAGGTGCTGCATCACCTCCCGGCGCACGGTGGCGCCCGCGGCGCCGAGGTGGTGGATTTCCACGAACAGCATGCGGATGAGTTGCGGCCCTGCCGCGAGGTGCGCGAGGTAAGCACCGAGTGCGTGTTCCACCTGGTCCTGCCATGGACGCCCCGCCTGCACCGACGCCTGCAAGGTTCGCAGCGCCGAGGCGCTGGCGGCGCGGTACAGCGCGAGGAAACACGCGTCCTTGTCAGCAAAGTGCTCGTAGAAAGTGCGCTTGGACACACCCGCTTCGGCCACCACAGCGGCAATGGAAGTGGCGGCCAGCCCCTGCGCGGCCGCCACGTGGGCCATGGCCTGCAGCAGGCGTGCGCGGTGTTCGTTTGACGCGTCGGTGGCGCCGGAAGTGTGCGTCGGCTTCATGTGCAGCGATCTTAGGCGCTCGGCCTTGACACACATGACTTCGGCGCGCAACATCGCCACCTTTGGTACCAACTCGTACCAGCCCGTCCACACCCACCAAAGCTGCCGCATGACCACCCTCACTGTCCGCCGACTGCTGATCGACCTGGAACAACCGGTGGCGCGCCACTGGTGCGCGAACGACGCCTTCCTCACCGCCTGGTTCAACGCCCTGTCGATGAGCTTCCCCGTGGGTGAACAGTTCTTTCTGGACTCGGTGCGCCACGGCGCCAAAGGCTTGCCACCTGAACAGCAAACCGCATGGCAGGCCGAGGTGCAAGGCTTCGTCGGCCAGGAGGCCACCCACCGCCGCATCCACGCTCTGTTCAATGCCCAGGTCGAGAAGCACGGGCTGGTGAACACCTGGGGGCCGCGCATCGAAGAGCGCATGAAGGTGCTGGCCGGTACCGACCCGCGCCACCACCTGGCCATCACCGCAGCCAACGAGCACTTCACCGCCCTGTTCGCCGAATGGATGCTCTCGCACACCAAGGTGTTCAACAACACCGAGCCGCGCCTGAAGAACCTCTGGCTCTGGCACAGCGCCGAAGAAGCTGAACACAAGTGCACCGCCTTCGACCTGTACCAGGCCCTGGGGGGCAGCCACGCCTGGCGGGTGAAGTGGATGCGGCGCGTCACGGTGTTCTTCCTCACAGATGCCTTGCGCCAGACGGTGCACAACCTGCACAGGGACGGCACGCTGTGGCGCTGGTCCACCTGGCGCAGCGCGGGTCACCATTTGCTCGGACGCAACGGTTTGCTCAGCACCAGCTTTCAGCCCTGGCGCGCTTATTTCCGCCGCGACTTCCACCCCAACCAGCAGTCGAGCGATCTCTCCAGCAACTGGCTCAGCAGCAACGCCCACCAGTACACGCGTGTCGGAGCGGGTTGACACCCTCGCCCGCGGGCTACCCCTTGGGGTGTCGCCGATAATCAAGGCATGTCCGAACGTGTCATCCCCCTGATCGATCTGCGCCTCGTGAACACCGTGGCGCGCATTCCCACCGCCCTGGTGACGCCCACCGGCTTGTTGGGCGACACGCTGGGGCGCCCATTGCGCGACCTGCGCATCAGCGTGACCGACCGCTGCAATTTCCGCTGCAGCTACTGCATGCCCAAGGAAATCTTCGACAAGGACTACGCCTATTTGCCGCACACCTCGCTGCTGACTTTCGAGGAAATCACCCGCGTGGCCAGGCAGTTTGTGGCGCATGGCGTGCAGAAGATCCGTCTCACCGGGGGGGAGCCGCTGCTGCGCAAGAACCTGGAAATCCTGATTGAACAACTGGCCGCGCTGCGCACCACCGAGGGCCAGCCGCTGGACATCACACTCACCACCAACGGCTCGCTGCTCAAGCGCAAGGCCGCCGCGCTCAAGGCCGCGGGCTTGCAACGCGTGACGGTGAGCCTCGACGGGTTGGACGACACCATCTTCCGCGCCATGAACGACGTGGACTTTCCGGTGGCCGACGTGCTCGAGGGCATCGCGGCAGCGCAGGCCGCCGGGCTGGGGCCGATCAAGGTCAACATGGTGGTCAAGCGCGGCACCAACGACCACGAGATTTTGCCGATGGCGCGCCACTTCAAGGGCACCGGCATCGTGCTGCGCTTCATCGAATACATGGACGTGGGCGCCACCAACGGCTGGCGCATGGACGAGGTGCTGCCGAGTGCCGAGGTGGTGCAGCGCATCCACCGCGAGCTCCCGCTGGTGCAGCTTGGTGCGGCCGCGCCGGGCGAAACCGCCGAGCGCTGGGGCTATGCCGACCAAGATGGAAAGCACGATGAGCGTGCGGGCGAAATCGGCGTGATCAGCAGCGTGACCCAGGCCTTTTGCAGCGACTGCAACCGAGCCCGCCTGTCCACCGAAGGGCAGCTCTACCTGTGCCTGTTCGCCAGCCAGGGCCACGACCTGCGCCCGCTGATCCGCGGCGGCGCCACCGACGAACAACTGGCTGGCGCCATCGCTGCCATCTGGCAGGGACGCAGCGACCGGTATTCCGAATTGCGCGCCAGCCTGCCCCCCGACTCCTCCACCGGAACCAGACGCGTAGAGATGAGCTACATCGGCGGGTGATCAAATGCCCCCTGCGCCGCTTCGCGTCTTCCCCCCGGGGACCACGCCTGTGGCCCGGCAAAGCCGGTTCCACGGCGTGCGCTGGGCGAGACATCACTTTGATCGGAACGACTTTTGATCCACACCAACGAAATCACAGGCCTTGTTCTCGCCGGGGGCCGCGGCTCCCGCATGGGTGGGCTCGACAAGGGCCTGCAGAACTTCAACGGCACGCCGCTGGCGCTGCACACGGTCTTGCGCCTGCAGATGCAGGAAGGCGGCCTGGTGGGCGAACTCATGCTCAATGCCAACCGCAACCTGTCCGCCTACGAGGCCTTCGGCGCACCGGTATGGCCAGACACCCTGAGCGACTTTGCCGGACCGCTGGCGGGCTTCATGACCGGGCTGGAGCGTTGCGAAACGCCCTACCTGCTCACGGCACCCTGCGACACACCGCTCTTCCCCCTGGACCTCGCCCAGCGCCTGGCGCAGGCATTTGGAGATGAGGGCACCGAAATTGCCATGGCCGCTGCGCCTGAAGAAGACGGCCAGGTGCGTCCGCAACCGGTGTTCTGCCTGATGCGCGTGGACCTGCTGGAAAGCCTGGTCGACTTCACACAATCGGGTGGCCGCAAAATCGACGCGTGGACCGCTCGGCACACAACCGTCATCGTGCCGTTCAACCAGCCCGGCGACGACCCGCGCGCGTTCCACAACACCAACACCCTGGCCGAGCTGCACGCTTTGGAAAAGGGCTGACGCCATGAAAACGATCGATCAGATCGCGGCCGAGGTGCAAGGCTATGACCCGCAGGCCCTGAGCGCCGAACGCGTCAATGACTTCCTGGCCCAGCTGGTGCAACCCGTGACCGCCACCGAAGATGTGAGCGTGTTCGACGCGCTGGACCGCGTGCTGGCCCTGGACGTGGTCTCGCCCATCAGCGTGCCGCCCCACGACAACTCGGCCATGGACGGTTTCGCTTTCAACAGCGCTCTTTTGCTGCCAGGGCAGCCACTGAAGCTGCGCGTGGCCGGAACCGCTTTCGCCGGCAAGGCCTGGGCAGGCAGCCTGCAAGCCGACCAGTGCCTGAAGATCATGACCGGCGCCATCATGCCGGCCGCGCTGGACACCGTGGTGCCGCTGGAGTTCGTGAAGGTCGATGGCGACGCCGTCGAGATTCCGCCGGGGGTTGTGAAGGCAGGCGACAACCGCCGCCTGCTCGGCGAAGACCTGATGGCCGGTCAACCTGCGTTGCGCAAAGGACAGACGCTCGGCCCCGCCGCGCTGGGCCTGATCGCCAGCCTGGGCCTGCCGACCGTGAAGGTGTTCCGCCGTGTCCGCGTGGCCTATTTCTCCACCGGTGACGAGATCCTGACCCTCGGTGATCCGATCCGCGAAGGCGCGGTGTTCGACAGCAACCGCTACACGGTTTTCGGTCTGCTCAAGCGCATGGGCGTGGAGGTGATCGACATGGGTGTGGTGCGCGACGAACCCGTCTCGCTGGAAGCCGCGTTCCGCAGCGCTGCCGCGCAAGCCGACGCGATCATCACCAGCGGCGGGGTGAGCATGGGCGAGGCCGACCACACCAAGGCCATGATGAAGCAGCTGGGCGACGTTGCGTTCTGGCGCATTGCCATGCGGCCAGGGCGCCCGATGGCGGTGGGCCGCATCACGGAGGGTGCCAAGTCGTCTTTGCTGTTCGGGCTGCCCGGCAATCCGGTGGCGGTGATGGTCACCTTCCTTGCTTTCGTGCGTCCTGCCCTGCAGAAGCTCATGGGTGGCGCGGCCACGGCGCCGGTTCTGTTGCAAGCGAAGAGCCTGGAGCCGCTGCGCAAGAAACCCGGGCGCACCGAATACCAGCGCGGCATTGTGACCAAAGCGGCCGGCGGTTCGCTCACGGTTCGCATCACGGGCAACCAGGGTTCGGGGGTCTTGAGCTCCATGGTGGAAGCCAATGGGCTCATCGTCTTGCACCATGCGCAAGGCAACGTTGCCGTTGGCGATGCCGTTGACGTGATGATGTTTTCCGGGGTGATCTGAATTTTTTCTTGCCGGAGAGTCCGGTCATCGGCGGCCATGGGGCACAGGGACAGCCGTGCAGCAGAGCGCCGCTCAATCACGGGCTGGCGAAGGTTCGGGTAAACAATGCGGCATCCGCAAACTGCTTACTTCGCGGGAACAACCTCCACATGCCCATCCACCGGCACAGGCGGTTGGTGCGACTTGGTGCGTGACAACAGCGTGTACATCGTCGGCACCACGAAGATGGTGAGCAAGGTGCCCACGCTCATGCCGCCCACGATCACCCAGCCGATTTGCTGACGGCTCTCGGCACCCGCACCACTGGCCAGCGCCAAGGGAATAGCACCCAACACCATGGCGCCAGTGGTCATGAGGATGGGGCGCAGCCGCAGCGCAGCCGAACGCTTCACCGCTTCGAGTTTGTCCACGCCCTCCTCCCGCAACTGGTTGGCGAACTCCACGATCAGGATGCCGTGTTTGGTGATCAGGCCCACCAGTGTGATCAGTCCGATCTGGCTGAACACGTTGAGCGTGCCTCCCGTGAACTTGAGCGCGAGCAAAGCGCCCAGCATGGAGAGCGGCACACTGAGCATGATGATGAACGGGTCGACAAAACTCTCGAACTGGGCCGCCAGCACGAGGTAGATGAACAACAGCGACAGCCCGAAGACGATGGCCAGCGAACCCGATGAATTGCGGAACTCGCGGCTCTGGCCGTTGAGGTCGGTGGTGTAGCCCGCAGGCAGCAGCTCGCGCGCCGTGGCGTCCATGAAGTCCAGCGCCTCACCCATCGAATACTCGGGCGACAGGTTCGCTGTGATGGAGGCGCTGCGGCGTTGGCCGAAGTGGTTGAGCTCGCGCGGCACCACCACCTCGCGTGTGGTCACCAGCGAGGCCAGCGGAATCATCGCGTCGCCACGGCCGCGCACAAACAGGCGGTCGATGTCTTCGGGCGTGCTGCGGTTGGCAGAAACCATCTGCACCACGACGTCGTACTGCTCACCATCGCGTTTGTAGCGCGTCACGGTGCGCCCACCGAGCATGGTTTCCACCGTGCGGGCAATGGCGTCCACCGACACACCCATGTCGGCCGCGCGCTCGCGGTCCACGTCCATGCGGATCTCCGGCTTGTTCAAGCGCAGATCTGTGTCCACTTGCAAAAATCCGGGATTCTGGGCGAGCTTGTCCTGGAACTGGCGAACCACGCGCGCGAGGTTTTCGTAGGAGTCGCCAGTCACGATCACATAGTTGATCGGCCGCTCGCGGAAACCCTGTCCGAGCGACGGGGGGGTGATGGGAAACGCGCTGATCCCGGGAAGCGCTGCGATCTTGGGGGACAGCTCACGTGCAATGTCCATGGTCGTGCGGTCGCGCTCTTCCCAGGATTTGCCGCGCATGATCACGCTGCCCTGCGCGACCGAAGGGTTGCCCACGATGGTGAAGATGCGATCGAGCTCGGGGATGTCCTGGCTCATGCGCTCAATGGCCTCCGCGTACTTGCGCGTGTAGGCCAGCGTGGCGCCGTCAGGGCCGTTGATCGAAGCCAGCACCACGCCTCGGTCTTCCATGGGGGCCAGCTCCTGGCGCGTGCTTTGGAGCAGCAACCAGCTGCCCACCGCACTCGCCAGCATCACCCCCACCACCAGCCAGCGCACCCTCAGCGACCAGCCAAGCACCCGTGCATAACCGTCGCTCAATGCCGTGAGACGGCGCTCCATGAAGGTGTCGAAGCGCCCCGGCTTGGGGTTGTGCTTGAGCAGTTTGGAACACATCATGGGCGAGAGCGTGAGGGCCACAAAGCCCGACACCACCACCGCACCCGCCAGCGCCAACGCAAACTCGGCAAAGAGCCGCCCGGTGCGCCCCGGCGTGAACGCCAGCGGTGCGTAAACCGCGGCCAGCGTCAGCGTCATGGCCACCACCGCAAAGCCGATTTCACGCGCGCCCTTGATCGCCGCTTCGAACGGCTGCATGCCTTCTTCAATGTGCCGGTAAATGTTCTCCAGCACCACGATGGCGTCGTCCACCACCAGACCGATGGCCAGCACCAGCGCCAGCAGCGTGAGCGTGTTGATCGAAAAGCCGAACAGGGCCATCAGCGCAAAGCATCCAATCAGGCTCACGGGAATCGTCACCAGCGGAATGATGGAGGCGCGCAGCGTGCGAAGAAACACAAAAATCACCAGCGCCACCAACACCGCTGCTTCGGCGATGGTGGTGTACACGGCCTTGATCGAGCGGTCGATGAAGATCGAGTTGTCGTTGGCCACCTCCACGCGCACACCCTCGGGCAGGTCGGCCACGATGCGCGGCAGCATATCCTGCACTCCAGCGGACAAGTCCAGCGGGTTGGCGGTCGATTGGCGGATCACGCCGAGCGAGATCGCGTCGCGACCGTTGTAGCGCACCGATGTGCGTTCGTCCTGGGGGGCCTGTTCAACGCGGGCCACATCGGCGATGCGGATGGTCTGTCCGTTGACGGTGCGCACACCGATCTCGCGAAACTGCTCGGGCGTCTGCAGGTCGGTCGCAGCGGTCACGTTGAATTCGCGCTGCGCGCTCTCGATGCGGCCGGCGGGCACCTCCAGGTTGGAGCGCCGAAGCGCGTCTTCCACGTCCTGCACCGTGAGGCTGTAAGCCGCCAGGCGGTCGGCGTCGAGCCAGATTCGCATGGAGTAGCGCCGCTCACCAAAGATGCGCACATCGGCCGCACCCGGCGCGGTCTGCAGGCGCGGCTTCACCACCCTGTTGGCCAGGTCGCTGAGCTCCAGCGACGACATCGAATCCGAGTTGAGCGCCAGCCAGATCACCGGTTGGGCGTCGGCCTCCACCTTGGCAATGACCGGTTCGTCAACGTCTTGCGGCAGGCGCTGGCGCACGCGGCTGACCTTGTCACGCACGTCGGCCGCGGCCGAATCAGGGTCGCGTTCGAGCTTGAAGCGCACCGTGATCTGGCTCTGCTCCTGGCGGCTGATGGACGTGATGATGTCCACACCCTCGATGCCTGCAAGCGAGTCCTCCAGCACCTTGGTGACCTGGGTCTCGATGACCTCGCTGGACGCCCCGCCGAAGGTGGTCGTGACCGTGACATTGGGTTCGTCGATCCGCGGGTACTCGCGAACGGTCAGGCCATTGAAGGCGACAAAGCCCACCAGGAGAATCAGCAACGACAACACGGTCGCAAAGACCGGACGCCGGATGGAAATTTCGGGCAATTGCATGGGGTATCCCTCGGCTCGGGGTGTCAGGGCGTGGCGGGCTTGGGCGCTGGCGCAGCGGCTTCGGTGCTGCGGGCCAGGTTGACCACGCGAACCGCGGTGCCGTCGCGCTGCAGGCGCTGCTGTCCGGCCACCACCACCGTGTCGCCTGCGGCCACACCCTTGACGAGCTGGACCTCAGCCCCGCGGCGCACACCGGTCTGGACCTCGACCCGGCGCGACACCAGCTTCTTCGCGTCGCCCTGTCCCTGTTCGTCAAGCAGATAAACGAACTGCTTGCCGCCCTGCGGCACCATGGCTTCTTCGGGGACCACCAGCGCCGCGTTGTTCACCGAAAACACAATGAGCACCCGCGCAAACATGCCAGGGCGCAGGTCGGCACCAGGCAACCTGGGCATGACTGCGCGAACCGAGATGGAGCGGCCGTTGGCATCCAGCAGCGGATCGACCGCCAACACCTGTGCTTCAAAGGTCTTGCCCGGCAAGGCGTCGAGCTGTACCTGCACGCCCTGCCCCGTTGCAATGCTGCTCTGGTAGCGCTCCGGCAGGCGGAAATCCACTGTGAGCAAAGAAGTGTCCTCAAGATTCACCAGGTCATCGCCGTCGCCCACGTACTGACCGAGGTTGATGCTGCGCAGGCCCACGGTGCCATTGAACGGCGCGGTGATGCGCATGCGCTGCATGCGGGCTGTGGCCAGCGCCACCTGTGCTTCGGCCACCTGCAGGTTGGCCTGGCTCTCTTCCACCACGCGGGTGGCCACGAAGTTCTCGGCCACCAGTTCCTGGTTGCGCTTGAGGTTGGCACGGGCAATCGACAACTGGGCCTGCGCCTGGCTGAG